>NZ_JBHEEO010000015.1:0-98230 GCF_041929965.1 Brucella oryzae
CCCGTCAAGCTCAGTAATGACGGTGAAACATTCCACTGTTTGTCGTCATCCGTGTGCACCGTCACCGTCTTGCGATTGCGACGAATAACAAAGCCTCGAACCATCGTACCATCTGGCCCTTCAAACATCACGCCACTGCCGATCTTGATCTCCTGCAGCACAGCGGCTGTCTTTTGTTGATGGAGAAACTGCAATCGCTCAACGATGTGCCGGTTCAATTCCATCAGCGTGGCTTCATCCAGACTATCAATATCCAGCTCGGTAATCGGCGTCTTCTTCATCGTGCAATCTATACGACCTTCTTGGGCAAAAGGAATTATGGTAGATCGCAACTCACCGCGCAACTGCACAACAAAATGGCATTGCCCCCGGATCTGCCCCGCTTACTGTGCGGCCAACTTTTCTGATACAGAAGCCTGCTCAGGCAATAGGTTGAAAAATATAACCATTCAAGATGCTACGAAAGCTAAAATAACCTTAGCTTTCGTCTGACTGACGGTCAAATTTCGCTCTTTCGGAAAGGAATCTGGCGCAGCTTATGCCTTGATCGGACGCCACTGAAGAAATCTCTTCAATGGCTTTGATGCTAATCCGATTTGGTTAAGAAATCCATCCCCATGGAAGGAGAAACCAGAAAAACCGAAGGATAGACCGCTTCCGGGATAAAGACATACAATTTCGAATCTCATTCCAAAAAAAGGGGCCTGCCCTCCCCTTCCAGAAGCGTGCGCAATTCGATTGTCGACGCCACAGCATATCATCGAGCAAACTCACACCTCGTTTCGCCCTATTTCATACAGGAGAAAAGGACAAAGTAAGCCCGAAGGATCAGAGCATATTCCGACCGGAGTGAAACGAGGCTCGACAAGATTATGCTTCAGGTAGAAGACTTTGGAGCGCCGATCTGCTTCAACCAGATCGAAACGCGCTCCAAATTGCTATCGAAGCCACGCAACCATAAAATCTGCATGTCTCATTTTGAGCCTTCTCGTGTCAATTTCAGCCCGGCTGCTCAACATTTTCCGCAAATGGCGACAAACCCGCTTCACAGGAGCAGCATCAGAAGCATGGCGACCCCGAACAGCGAGCCCATTGGTGCTGATTGAGCAACTTCCGCTCCATTCCGGCGCCACGCGCAAAGCGGAGTGGGTCTGCCTTTGCGAATTCAGGTCACATCTATCATTTCCACACCGTAACAATGCTTGCGAGACCCCATAATCAGAGAATCGCTCAAGCTCTGCTCTCAACCGGGAAAACCGCCTTATTTCCGTGTGGAAACAGACTCTTCCCGTTTGAAATTGGCAAAGAGATGAGGTGTGCGGATTATAGACTGCGGTCTAAAACTCATAAAAGGCCATAAAAACAAACGGATAGGCCGACATTAGCCGAATCGATAAAATTTTGCTTAATTTTAATATCGGCGCTAACTCTTTGTTAATGCGGCTGCCCCTTGCGATAGAATAAGAATCGGACATAATGACGGTATTTAGGCGGTAACCGTTCCAATGCCGTCACTAGGGACCCCAAGTAATGAATATCGCAAATCCAGCAGCAGCCTTGTCGTTTGACGACATGATATTATCGCAAGGGCGCGAGATTTCTCGCAAGCTCAATCTGCTGCGTCACGAAAACTTTCCGCCGGATGCGCGCAAGAATATGCTGCGCCAGTTTTCGATGGCTGAGGCTGCGTATTTCCTTGGCGTGTCTCCCAGCAATCTCAAAAAACTACACCTGGAAGGCAAAGGCGTCGAGCCGACCATTCTTACAGGTGGTCGCCGCGCCTATAGTGTCGAGCAGATTCAGGAACTGCGCCAATGGCTCGACCAGAACGGTCGCGCCGAGGTGAAGCGCTATGTTCCGCATCGTCGCGGCAATGAGAAGCTCCAGGTTATCGGCGTCGTCAACTTCAAGGGCGGCTCCGGCAAGACCACGACAGCCGCGCATCTGGCGCAGCATATGGCGCTGACCGGGCATCGCGTGCTTGCAATCGATCTCGATCCGCAGGCTTCGCTGTCAGCACTGCATGGCATCCAGCCGGAGCTGGATGAATTCCCGTCCCTCTATGAGGCAATTCGTTACGATTCCGAAAGGAAGCCTATCCGCGAAGTCATTCGCCGCACCAATTTCCCCGGTCTTGATATTATTCCGGCCATGCTGGAGCTGCAGGAATATGAATATGATACGCCGCTCGCCATGCAGAATGGCGGTGAAGGCAAGACATTCTGGAACCGCATCGCACGGGCTTTGTCCGACGTGGATGGCGACTATGATGTCGTGGTTATCGATTGCCCTCCCCAGCTGGGCTATCTCACGCTCACCGCTCTCTCTGCGGCGACCTCCGTCCTGATCACCGTTCATCCGCAGATGCTCGACCTCATGTCCATGTCGCAATTCCTGCTCATGCTGGGCGATATTCTGAAAACGGTTCGTCAGGCTGGCGGTGCAGTCCAACTCGACTGGTTCCGCTATCTGATTACACGTTACGAACCGACCGATGTGCCCCAGGCGCAGATGGTCGGCTTCATGCAAAGCATGCTGGCTTCGCACATGCTGAAGCATCAGATGCTGAAATCAACCGCGATTTCGGATGCCGGTCTCACAAAGCAGACGCTTTACGAGGTCGAGCGTTCATCAATGAATCGCGGCACCTATGATCGCGCCATGGAGGCCATGGAGGCGGTTAATTCCGAAATTCGCGGCCTCATTCACGAGGCATGGGGGCGTTAGACTGCCGACTAAAACGGCGAATATCGAATAAAATCAGGTCTCTGGCCGGTTTGAGGAAAAGAGAATGGCAAGAAAGAACATATTCGAAAGCGTCATGCGGGACGAACCGGCGGCTGAACATGCCACACAGCCGGTTGAAAACGTATCGCGCCGGTTCGGTGCCGCCAAATCTCTATCCGCCTCGATCGATGAACTGGCCAAGCAGGCCGCCCAGAAGCTCGATGGTGAAACCATTGTTGAGCTTGATCCTGTCGATCT
This sequence comes from Brucella oryzae, assembly GCF_041929965.1. Classification (NCBI taxonomy): domain Bacteria; kingdom Pseudomonadati; phylum Pseudomonadota; class Alphaproteobacteria; order Hyphomicrobiales; family Brucellaceae; genus Brucella; species Brucella oryzae. The sequence goes on from NZ_JBHEEO010000015.1 coordinate 2,986, forward strand.
GGACGTTTCTTTCGTCGCGGATCGTCTGCCGGAAACAAATGACGACGAGTATCAGGAGCTTCTGGAGGCCATTCGTGAGCGCGGTCAGGACAGCCCTATCCTCGTGCGTCCGCATCCAGGGACCAGTGGCCGCTATATGATCGTTTTCGGTCATCGCCGCGCCCGCGTTGCCCGAGAGCTTGGCATCAAGGTCAAGGCCGTCATCAAGCCCCTCGCCGATCTGGAGCATGTTCTGAGCCAGGGCCAGGAAAACTCTGCCCGTGCCAATCTGAGTTTTATCGAGCGTGTTTTCTTTGCAGCGCGCCTTGAAGCGCTGGGCTTTGAACGTGAAGCCATACAGGCGGCATTGACGGTCGATTATCAGACTCTGTCGAAGATGCTGACCATTCCGAAGGCCGTTCCAGAACATATTCTTCTTGCCATCGGCCCGGCAAAAGGCATCGGTCGTGATCGCTGGCTGGAACTGCGCAAGCTGATCGAGATTCCGGGCAAAAAGGATGCGGCAGAAGAGCTTCTGGCTACATCGACCTTTGAAAGGGCATCCTCCGTCGATCGTTTCGAGCAGCTTTATGGTTATCTGAAAGGCGGAAAGCAAAAGAAACCGGTTACCAAGGCCGCTCTGCGTCCCGGCACCAGCTGGACGGCTTCCGATAAATCCGTCAGCGCCGTTATCAAACAGAATGGCAAATCGGCTACATTGGCTCTCAGTGCAGCCAACGGGCCTCGTTTTGCCGATTGGCTTTCTCGCAATCTGGATGAGCTCTACGCGTCATTCCGGAGCGAGGAGAAGTAAGTAAGCGTACGGATCGATAGCGGTTGCTGAGATCTGATTGTGTAGCGTTCAATAATGCATGTCTCCCAAAAGTGGGAACCGGTTTTGGGATAAAGACATGCATGAAAACAAAAACTTAAAGCGTGTCGTATGACTACGACAAAACGCGGCACGCTTTAGCAAGTGTGTTTGCGTCGAAACTGTTCAGGAAGAGGAACGAGACAGCAAAAGAAAAAGGCCCCCAAACGTCGCCGTGTGGAAGCCCTTCTCATTGGTTTAGCAGCTAGAGAATCGCAAATCCACGAATCACTGTCAAGTGTAATTAGCGTCATTTCGGCGGGTGGATTTCTTTTGCCTTGTGGAAGGTGAAAGAAAATGGAGATTCAACTGGCCTCGACGCCGTTCGGCAGTCGAAGGATGACGCTTGCCTTGTTGGCAAGTCAACAGAACACACAGCAAATCGCGCAAGGAACCGTTGCCGATAAATGGCAGCTGCATCGTTGGCTGTGTGAAGCAAAGACGCTGTTCAGCCTGAATGATCGCTCTCTGGCGGTTCTTTCGGCGCTGCTGTCGTTCTATCCGGAAATGGAACTGAACGAAAAGAGCAGCCTCATCGTGTTCCCATCCAACAAGCAGCTGGCCTTGCGTGCGCATGGAATGGCCGATGCAACCTTGCGCCGTCATCTGGCAGCGCTGGTCGATGCCGGTTTCATCCTTCGTCAGGACAGCCCGAATGGCAAGCGTTATGCCCGCCGTGCTAAAGGCGGCGATGTGCAGATTGCATTCGGCTTTTCACTGGCACCGCTGCTGGCGCGTGCGTGTGAACTGGAAAAAGCTGCCGAACAGGTGAGGGCGGAGAAGACTGCATTGCGTGAAATGCGCGAACGGCTGACATTGCTGCGCCGCGATATCACCAAGCTCGTCGAGTTTGCAGTTGAGGAAAAGCTCGCCGGTGACTGGCAGAACATCAACCACCGTTTCCGTCAGATCGTCGACAGCATTCCGCGCCGTGCAGAGCATCAAGAACTGGCAGCGCTGGTCGAATCCTTGCAGCTCATCCGCACAGAAATCGATAACGCATTGAAACTTCATGAAAATGTTCAAAATTTGCGCGCCAATGAATCTCAAAATGAGCGGCAGCAAATTGAATCGAATCCAGATTCCCAATTTGAAAAGGCGACATCTGAATTTATCGACCAGCGCATAAACGACATCGCCAGCGCTCCCGTTGAACCAACGGTTTCGCTCGACATGGTGCTTCGTGCCTGTCCGGAGATCACGGCCTATGCCCTATCATCCATCCGTCATTGGCAAGATTTGGCCAATACGGCAGAGAAAGTCCGCTCATTCCTCGGGATCGATGGAAAACTCTACGATCTGGCAAAGAAGACGCTGGGAATGCATAATGCATCCATCGTGATCGCCTATATGCTGCAGCGCTATGAGCGGATTCAGTCCGCTGGGGGCTATTTGCGCATCCTGACGGAAAAGGCGGCCAATGGCTCATTTTCGATCAGACCGATGCTTATGGCGGCACTGAATGGACAAAATCGTTAACCATAAGCCTCTATCGGCATGACAAAACCAAAGGGCTATTTAGGTTTCGTATCGTTCATGAAGCTTAAGAAGATCAAGTGTTCCAATTGCAGTTGAAAAACGGACAGGAGAGCTTCAGACAATAGCAAAAGCAGGTTGTTAGGCTACATTGTCGCCATGCGTGCGAAAATGCATTCCAGCTGACATTGATGTTTTATAATGTCGTTTAACGCCGAGGCTATGGCGGAATGTCAGGACGGCTTGGAATGGATTGACGCTTTGAAGTTTGATGCGGTCAGCAGATCTCAGTCCAGTGCCTGAAAGCGGCGGCGACGTGAACGACGGCGAGGGCGCAATGTATTCAGGTCTTGCGCCTGATCGGTCCTATGACGTGGGGGAGGCGAAAGGAGGCGCATGATGAAAAGGATGCAGCACCCGATGGTGAATATCCAGAATATCTCATCAGTGAGATCGTTGATCATGACGCAATCCAGAGCAAACCGCTTGTCCGTTTCCGTGACGCGCGAAACAATATTCCCAGATGAATATAGTCTTGTGAAACCGTGGCCAAGTCACGAAGCCGTGCTTTATCGCCGCGCCGGTCGCGATTTCTGCGCCGATCTGCGATAGATCCTTCATGCTGCCTTTCAAAATCCATTGTTCCGGTCCGGTGCTCGCGGCTGAATTTCCGGACAAGCAAAACATTTTAAGCTGGTCGCTGACACGTCCGGGTTTCGTCTCGGCGCATTCCGTTGTCTGGCTGGAAGTGCGCAATGACGATCTGACGCTGGATGTTGATCCGGCATGTTTGCTGCAGGAAAGACTGAGAGAAGCAGGTTACGGCGAAGCGGTGCAAATGATGACATCGCGCAGCGTATACAAGCACCATGTCGCAATGCGATGCTCCGGCGAAGCACAGGCCGCCTGTCTTGCCACTGTCGGCTTGTCGAATGCGGGGAGGGTGGGGGAACGCACGCAGATGAAGATGCCAGCCGGAACGATCAATCTTCTGGTTCACATCGATATGCCATTGTCGGTCGCAGCTCATATAGAGGCAATGTCGATTGCTGCCGAGGCCCGCACCGCTGCCATTATGGAACTTGGGCTCGATGTCGGCGGCAGAGCCGCGACCGGAACTGGAACGGATTGCATCGCCGTTTCGGCTCCGCACGGGCAAGCGGAAGAGGCGGCATCATATGCAGGCTTGCATACGGATATCGGGGCCGCCCTCGGTGGTGCTGTTTATGATGCGGTGTCCGAAGGCGGCAGGCTCTGGATGAAAGAGCAGGGCTTTTGATCTGTCAGGCTTCTGCGGCAGCACCTTTCGGCTTCAGACGCAGGATGAGCGGCACCAGAACAAGGGCGACAATCGGAAAGACCAGCCAGTTGATGGTTTCCCAGCCGGAAGAATGCAACAGCGACCCTGCAAAGAACGAAGCGCAGGCCACGGTGCCGAACATGATGAAATCATTGGCACCCTGTGCCTTGCCGCGTTCAGCTGGCGTGTGGCAGTCGGTCACCATGGCGGTCGCGCCGATAAAGCCGAAATTCCAGCCGATGCCAAGGAAGATCAGCGCCCCCCAGAAATGACCGACATCGAAGCCGCCCAGTGCGATAATCGCTGAGAAGGCGATCAGCACCAGCCCGAGCGCGGTGATCTTTTCCTTGCCGAAACGGGTGATGAGCCTTCCGGTGAAGAAGCTGGGGCCGAACATGGCCAGCACATGCCACTGGATGCCAAGCGCCGCATGATCGACGGAATGGCCATGGCCAACCATGGCGATGGGGGCAGCCGTCATCACGAATGTCATCAGTGCATAGGAACAGACACCGGCAGCTACGGAAAGAATGAAGCGCGGCGAACGCAGAATTTCGCCAAGCGGGCGGCCTGTGTCATGGGCGGCGTTCGGATCTTTCCGGATTTTCGGTGCGCGCAGCATAAAAAGGACCGGGAGGGCGAGGAGCCCCAGAACCGCCTGGCTGAGGAAACTGCCCGCAAACATGGCATCGGGAATGGTGTCGCGCGTCCAAATGACAAGCTGCGGCCCGACGATAGCGGCGACAAGCCCGCCCACCATGACCCATGATATGGCACGCGCCTTCATGTCGCCCGTTGCCGCATCGGTGGCGGCAAAACGATAGCTCTGCACATAGGCGGCATAGAAACCGGCGGTCAGCGTTCCGAGACAGAAGATGAGGAAGGAAGCGGCAAAAATGCCCGCGGCGGCAATCAAGCCAGCCGAAACGCCGACAAGCGCGCCCAGCATATAGGCATTGCGGCGTCCGAACTGGCGCATGAAGAAAGCGGCAGGCAAAGTGCCGAGCGCAAGGCCGAGATTGAACAGGCTGACAGGAAGCGTGACGAGCGCCGGATCGGAAGACAGTTTCTGCCCGACCAGACCGCCAAGCGAAATCACGATGGGCGGGCTGGAAGCGCCGAGTGCCTGTGCAATCGTCAGGATAAGAATATTGCGCCGCGCAGTCGTCATGTCGGTCATCACCAACCCCTCAATCGATAAACCGGGATGGTTTTATCGGAAACCCCGCCTGCCCGCAAAATCATTCTCAGACGCAATTGAAAACCACGGCATTTCCAGAAAAACGGGGCCTTCGTCAAAGCTTCATGGAAGCGTCAAGCCAGCGATACAAACTCAGCCTAATTGCGTCCCTATAGCTTGAACTCCAGATATTTCAATTCCAACGGGGACTTATCATGATATCGCGTCTCGTCGCCTCGACCATGCTTGCCGGTGCCGTCGCACTGGCATTTCCGGCATCCGCCGAAGAAAAGGCTTTTCCTGCCACGCTGAAGGCTCATGCCATCCTGCCCGCGAACACGATCATCGCCGCGCCGGAGGATGCGAGCCAGCATCTGAAAACGTCAGGCAAGTTCACCACCGCCGACCGCAAGCGCGCTGAGGGCATCGGCACGGTGGAAGGCAAGGACGGCGTGCGCAAGACCGGCCTTTCGGTGCCGTTCGACGGCCAGCCGGTACAGGGCTTTTCCGGCATCAAGACCATGGAAGACGGCAGCTTCTGGTCGCTGTCCGACAATGGCTTCGGCTCAAAGCTCAATTCGCCGGATGCCATGCTGATGCTGCACAATGTCAAGTTCGACTGGGACAAGGGAACGGTCGAGCGCGTGAAAACCGTGTTCCTCAGCGATCCGGACAGGAAGGCTCCGTTCCCTATCGTCATGGAAGGGGCAGAAAAGCGTTATCTGACCGGCGCCGACTTCGACGTGGAATCCATCCAGCCGGTGGCGGATGGTTTCTGGATCGGCGAGGAGTTCGGGCCGTACCTCTTGAAATTCGACACGGACGGCAAGCTGATCGATGTGTTCCCGACTTTCGTTGGCGAGACGGAAGTGGTGTCGCCGGATAATCCGAAGCTTGCTCTGCCCGCCAATCCGAGCCTCAAGCTCCCGGCCTATAATCTGAAGCGCTCCGGCGGCTTCGAGGGGCTTGCCATGTCCAAGGACGGCTCGAAGCTCTATGGTCTTCTGGAAGGCCCGCTTTTTGTCGATGGTGCGCCGGAAAAGACCGAGAGCGGCAAGACCGGCCTGCGCGTCATCGAGTTCAATGTTGCGGACAAGAAGTGGACGGGCCGGTCCTGGCTCTATCCGCTGGCGGAGGGCGGCGAAGCTATCGGCGATTTCAATATGCTGGATGAAACCACGGCGCTGGTCATCGAGCGCGATAATGGCGTCGGCACGGCGGACACGGCTTGCGCCGATCCGAAAAAGCCGCAGGCCGATTGCTTCGATGTGCCGTCGAAGGTGAAGCGCATCTACAAGATCGCGTTCGATGACAGCAATGTCGGCAAGGAAGTGCGCAAGATCGGCTATATCGATCTGCTCGCCATTGCCGACCCGGAAAACAAGCGCCGTCAGGGCGGGCGCGAGGGCATTTACGACATGCCGTTCCTGACCATCGAGAATGTGGACCGCGTGGACGAAACGCATATTATCGTCGGCAACGATAACAACCTGCCTTTCTCGGCTGGGCGCGCGCTCGACAAGGTGGATGACAATGAATTCGTCCTGCTGGAAGTGGGCGAGTTTCTGAAGGCTGAATGACCCTTCTTCCAAGCTGCAGGTTGGCGGCCTGCCTTCCATAGGCAGGCCGCTATTGATCTTACTTGGTCGTATAGCCGCCATTGACGAGAATGGTCTGCCCGGTCATCCACCAACCGTCCGAGACGAGGAAGCGGATATAGGGGACGATATCCTCAATATCGGTAAGGCCGGTTTTGGAAAACTTGGAGAGTGCTGCTGCGGTCCTGTGATAGGCGACAGCGTCCTCGCCTTCTGCCGGATAGAAGAATGACGTATCCATCGGGCCGGGGCCGATTGCGGTTACCGATATGCCGCGTTCGCCGAATTCCTTGGAAGCTGCGCGTGTGAAATGCTCGACCGGGGCCTTGGTGCCGGCATAGGCAGCATAGAACGGCGTGTAGGCACCGAGCAGCGAGGTTACCAGCGTGCAGATACTGCCATTGTTGTTGACGTGTTTGCCTGCTTCCTTCAGGAAGAAAAAGGCTGACTTTGAATTGACGGCGGTCATCTCGTCATATTCCGCTTCCGAAACCTCGACAATCGGCTTCTTCAAGACCTTGCCAACCGTGTTGATGGCGATATCGGGACGCCCGATGGCGGCAATCGCGTCAGCGAAGAGTTTCTCCATCGCACCGGCGGTGGTGAGATCGGCCTGAAAGGAAACCGCTTCCGCGCCAGCGGCCTTCACCGCGGCCACGGTGGCGTCCGCATCCGCTTTGGTCGATGCGCTGTTGTAATGGATTGCGATCGCCTTTGCCCCGTGTTCTGCAAAATCGCGGGCAATCAATCCGCCGAGATTCTTGGCGCCACCGGCGATGATAACGGTTCTGCCCTTGATGTTGTGGTCTGTCATGGCTTCAACCTTCTTTTCCGATGCGACTGCGCCACGCAGCCGCTTTCAGGCCGGAAGAGTATCGTCTACAATAGTCTTATAAAGACGGTCATTCTGACAACACCTGTCAGATATGATGGACAATGGAGGCAGAACATCTTGGATCGTATCGACCTCTTCCGTGTCTTCGCCCGTGTCGTTGAATGTTCGAGCTTTACGCGTGCTGCCGATACGCTCGGTGTGCCGCGCTCCTCCGTTTCAGCTGCGGTTCTCGAACTGGAGGGGCGTCTGGGAGCGCGGCTCCTTCACCGGACGACCAGAAGCGTGTCGACGACGCAGGATGGTGCGGCCTTCTATGAACGATGCCTGAGCCTGATTGCGGATGTGGAAGAAGCGGAAAACCTGTTCCGCAATACCGCCGCGCCATCCGGCACGCTGCGGATCGATGTTCCCGGTCGCATCGGGCGCCTGATCATTGCGCCTGCCTTGCCCGCGTTTCTGGATGCCTATCCGGAAATCGACATACATCTCGGGGTGACGGATCGCGCCGTCAATCTTGTCGAAGAAAGTGTCGACGGCGTTCTGCGCGTCGGGCCATTGACCGATTCCGGGCTGATCGCCCGATCGCTCGGAGAGCTACCGCTGATTAACGTTGCGAGCCCGGCCTATCTGGAGCGGTACGGCATTCCCGAAACGCCTTCCGATCTTTCCGCGCATTGGGCCGTTAATTATGCCTCGCCGTCGAGCGGGCGCGTCGAGCCTTGGGAATGGGTCGAAGACGGCGTGACGCGATCCATGCCGGTGCGCGGCCGCGTTACTGTCAACAGCGCCGAAGCCTATATCGCCTGTTGTCTCGCCGGCCTCGGCCTCATCCAGATTCCGGCCTATGATGTCAAGCGCCAGCTGGAAGTGGGCGAACTGGTTGAGGTAATGCCCAATATGCGCGCTGAGCCGATGCGGATGACGTTTCTCTATCCCCACCGCCAGCACCTTTCCCGTCGTCTCCAGGTCTTTGCCGACTGGCTTGAAGAACTGCTGAAGCGGGAGCTTGCCGCTTGTTCTCTCTGTGTATGGTGACAAGCCCGGCGTGGAAGTTTTGTTTCGGCGCAGCTATGGTGCGGCGACAAAATGATGGAGGAAGCCGTTGAAGATTTTCATTTTCGGCAGTGTGAATGTGGATGTCAGCGCCCGGATGGCCGCGCTGCCGCGTCCGGGACAGACCGTGAATGCATCGGGCTATGGTATCGGCCTCGGCGGCAAGGGCGCCAATCAGGCGGTGGCGGTTGCCAAGCTTGGCGGTGATATTCGCTTTGTCGGCGCTGTCGGCAATGATGCCTTTGGCGAACTGGCCGTGAAGCAGATGCAGGAATTTGGCCTCAACACCGAAAGCGTGCGCGTGATTGACGGTGTCGATACGGGCATGGCGATCATTCAGGTCGAGGAAGCGGGGCAGAACACTATTGCGGTTTGCGCTGGTGCCAATGCGCGCTGGTCGGCTGTCGATATTGACGGTTATGCTGCCGATATTGCCAGGGCGAAGATTACGCTGTTGCAGCGCGAAGTTCCCCATATTGCCAATCTGGCCGTGGCAAAGGCCGCGCGTGCGGCAGGCGGCAGCGTGTTGCTCGATCCGGCGCCGGTCGGCGATGCAAGCCATATGGCGGACCTGATTGCGCTCAGCGACATCATCTCTCCCAACGAGACGGAAGCCGCCGAAATTACCGGTATCGAACCGACCGATCTTGCTTCGGCGGAAGCTGCCGCGCGCAATCTTCTGGAGCGCGGGCCGAAGACGGTTATCCTCAAGCTTGGAAGCCGGGGCGCGCTGCTGGTGACGGCGGATGAGGTCAAACATTTTGCGCCGTTCAAGGTCAAGGTGGTCGATACGGTTGCCGCCGGTGACAGTTTCAACGGTGGTTTCGCGGTTGCCTTCTCGCAGGGCCAGTCCTTGCACGATTGCGTGCGCCATGGTTCGGCAGCGGGCGCGATTGCGGTCACAAGAGTGGGTGCTGGCGCGGCTGCGCCGACCGCAGTCGAAGTGGCAGGCCTTCTGCAAAATAAGGCAGAATAAAGATTCGAGGCAATTTGCGCCGATTTCGGTCAATTTGAGCAGAAAACTGCACAAAAACCTCTCGCCAAACATGGCGACGAAGCCGCGAGAATAAGGCACTCGCGGCTTTTTTGTGACGAGAATTAGATTTAGAGCATGATCCCGAAAAGTGGACTTCCGGTTTTCGGATAAGATCATGCCCAGAAAAAATCAAAGCGTGGCCAGACGTTCAGTCAGCAGGCTGAAGAAGCCGTCTGCATCCACATCCTTGATGAAAAGCGCGTTCTTCGGACGGTCTGTCACTTCCCACCAGTCGACGACTGTTTCGCCGATGGTCAGCTCCGAATTGATCTCGATTTCCACATTGCATTCACGTCCCGAATAGAGTTCCGGCTTGATGAGATAGGCGATGACGTTCGGGTCATGCAGCGGGCCGCCATCGGTGCCGTATTTGGCTTCGTCATAGCGCTCGAAGAATTCGAGCCATGCCGCGACTACTTCGCCGACATGGGTGCCGATGCCGCGAATGGCGGCGATGCGCTTTTCGGTGGTTAGCACCTTGTGCGTGACATCGAGCGGCATCATGGTGATCTTGATGCCGGATTTGAACACGACCGCAGCGGCGTGCGGGTCGACATAGATGTTGAATTCGGCCGCTGGCGTGATGTTGCCGCCCTCGAAATAGCCGCCGCCCATCAGCACGATTTCCTTGACGCGTTCGGCAATCTTCGGCTCGCGGATCAAGGCGGATGCGATATTGGTCAGCGGTCCGAGCGGGCAAAGCGTGACGGTGCCGGGTTCTTCCGTCATCAGCGTTTCGATAATGAAATCAACGCCATGTTGGGCCTGAAGCGGCATGGTAGGGGCAGGCAAGTCGTAGCCGTCGAGGCCGGTCTTGCCATGGACGTTTTCAGCCGTCACGAGCGGACGAACCAGAGGGCGGATGGAGCCTGCGAAAACCTTGGTTCCGGGCTTTTTCGCCACTTCGCAGACCGTGCGCGTGTTGATCTCGGTGCGCGCCAGCGGGCCGTTGCCGGCAACGGCGGTGATGCCGAGAATATCAAGCTCGGGGCTTGCGAGCGCCAGAAGAATGGCGACGGCATCGTCCTGACCGGGATCGGTATCGATAATGATTTTACGGGCCATGATAGGTTCCTGATGAGATATTCTAGAGAGCGTTGCGCGCCGCACTGACCGTCTGGTCGACAAGCGCGTCGAAGGAGATTTTCGCCGGGCGGCGCATATAGGTGACGATGTCGTCGGCCAGAAGCGGCTTCGACCACCGTTCGGCGATGATGCCGGAGCCGCGCTGGATGGCGATGACACAAAGGATCTGCGCAGCATTGCAGTCGACGTCGTGGCCGATGCTGCAGACGATTTCGAGCGTGCGGTCGAAATCGCCTTCGCCGAACCAAAGTGCGATCACCTGTGCGGCTGCATTCGGATAGACATGAATCCAGTTATACTCGGCATATTCGGCATCGCATTTCGCCCATGCGTCCTGCCAGTTGCCGGCCGAACGGCAGGCATCGAGCGCGAAAGCCAGAACCGCACCATATTCGGTTTCGGTCGGGAAAAGTGCTGCGGTTGAGACCACCAATTCGCGGGTGTCGCTGACCGCAAAGGCGCGCGCCGCCATGACGGCATTGAAGACTTCGCCCAGAATACCGTTTCCGGCATGGGAGATTTCCGCATCCATCCATGCGAGGCGGGCAGCTTCGCGGGCGCGGCCCGGCACCACCATGCCGCAGATGACGCCGCGCATCTGCGCGCCGATCCATTCATCGAACGGATTGTCGCAAGTACCGGTTTCAGGGGCGGTGAGGCCGCGCCGCATATTGGAAAGCGCGATTGCCTCCGCCGACCAGCCAAGCGGGATCAGCGAGGTCCAGCGCTCGGCAATGTCGGCGCTGGTGACAGCCGAACCCTTGTCGCCAAAGGCTTCGAGAAATGCGATCTCGAAGGTGATGTCGTCATTATAGGTGTTGGGCTCGCGCACATAATCACGGATCGGGCCGAAGGTTTCGGCGATATTTTCAGCCGTATAGCCTTCCAGCGCCGTGCCAGCCGCCGCACCGACAAGCTGCGCCATCCAAGCGGCGGCGGTGCGGTCGCGGAAATCTTCGGACTGGACGGCAAAAAGCACATCGTCCGGCCATTGAACGGCAGCGTCGAATTCGTCCCATGACCCGTAACGCACTGTCTTTTGCGACGGATGATCCGGATCGGGCCGCGCGGCGCGCATCAGGACACGCAGGCGCATGTCGATGCGATAGAGTGTTTCAAAATCGCCTTTTCCAAGTGCGGTGAGCCCATCGCGCAGAAGTTCTTCGTAAGGGGCAAGGACGAAGCCCTTGTTTTCCAGCGATTGCAGCGCACCCGCCATCAGGCATTCAGGTGCAGCCGAACCCGGCACATTGCTTTTCCAGAACATGGCCATGAGATCGTCCTGCGCCTTCATGACGGCGCTTGCATCCCAAGTCTGTTCCTCCGCCGTGCGCACCACCGGTTTCGTGTCGCGCAGCAGATCGCGGGTCAGTTCCCAAGCCTTCATTTCACTCTCATTTCAGTATTCTGGTCAGTATTCTGATGATGCATTTCAGGAGTTTTTCAGTTGCTTTGCGCGCCGCTGACGGCGCGCCGCGTGGATCGTCAGCACGACGACCGGGACGAGATAAGGGATCATCTGCATCAGCTCGAACGGCAGTCCGAGGCTCTGAAGCGTGATGGCGAAGGCTTCCGCCGCCGCAAGAACCAGGCTTGCCACAAGCGTTCCCCATGCGGTGCCTTGTCCCATGACTTCCGCCGCAATGGCGATGAAACCGCGACCTGCGGTCATATTCTGGGCGAACCAGGTGACATAGCCGAGCGACAGATAAGCACCGGCTGCACCGCCGAAGAGGCCGGAGAGGACAAGCGCCATCATCTGCACCCGGCCCGTCTGGATGCCAGCGGCGCGCGCTGATTTCGGATCGACGCCGGTGGCGCGCAGATGCAGGCCGAAGCGCGTGCGCATCATCATAAGGCTGACTGCCGGGACGGCGAGAAGGGCTGCAAAGGTCAATATGTGAATATTGCCGATAAAGGGCACGGGAAGGCTTGGCAGTGCGCCGCTTTTGAGCGCGCCGGACATGCCCTTGTCGCCCGTTGCAAGAAAAAGCCCGAGCGTCGTTGCCGCCGCCGCGGCGATGTTGAGCGCGATGCCGGTCATGATGAGATCGGTGCCAAGCCGGTTGACCGAAAGCGACATCAGCCAGCCGAGAGCTGCACCAGTGATGAGCGCCGCCAGCAGGCCGATAGCCGGACTTCCGGTGGCGGCACTGGCCAGAACGGCAATGAGTGCTGCCGACAGCATCATGCCTTCCATGCCGATATTGAGGACGCCCGCGCGGTCGGAAATCATCACGCCAAGAGCTGCCAGCAACAATGGCGTTGCCACGCGCAGGATGGTGCCGATGAAGGATGGATCGAGAATCTGTGCGAGGACCATGCTCATGGTTGTACTCCCGCTTGTTCTCCTTCGCGATTGCGAAGGTTGCGGATCAGCCGCAATACGGTCGGATGATTGTGAATGACGCTTGCCGTCGCTCCCACCATGATGGCCGCTGTCACCAGCCCCACCACTTCGGTCGGGATGTTCATGTTGCGGGCCAGAAGATCGCCGCCCACCTGCACGAAACCGAGGAAGAGGGCTGACGGAATAAGCAGGAATGGATTTTCACGTGCCAGAATGGCGACGACGAGGCCGGTCCAGCCATAACCGGGCAGATCGAGCCAGGCAAAACGGGCATGAAGGCCCAGCACTTCCAGCGCACCGGCCATGCCCGCCACCAATCCGCCGACAATCTGGGCGCGCATGATGATGCCCTTCAGCGGCAGGCCAAGATGATTGGCAAAGCCCGGACTGGAGCCCGCGATACGGATATTGAGGCCCGAGCGCGTCCAGTAAAGCCAGATGCCGCCAGCGATACAGGCCAGAATGGCGATGATCGAACCGCTATTGAGGCGCGTACCGGCGAGCAGACGGTCAAGCTTGGCATCGGGCGGAATCCTGAGCGACATCATCCCGCCTGCAGCCGGATCGCGGATGACATAGTTGAGGACGAACAGGCCGAGAAACAGGAAGGCATAGTTCAGGACGAGCGATGTTACCATTTCCGATGCGCCGAAACGCAGCCGCAGCGCTGCCGGGATAGTGCAGGCGAAACTGCCCGCAACCGCGCCGCATAGAATGGCAACCGGCAGCGAGAACCAGCCGAGCGAAGGGAGCAGAACGGCACCCGCCACAGCACCGAGCGCGCCAAGGAAGAAGCCGCTTTCCGCACCCAGGTTGAACAGGCCGGCGCGAAACATGATGGTGATCGCAAGGCCCGTCAGCATGATCGGCGTTGCCGCTTCCACCACATTGCCCATATGGCGGATGCTGCCGAATGGTCCGAGGAAAAACGTTTTGAGAACCCCGGCAGGATTGTCCTGCATCAGCGCCAGCGGCACCAGAAGCACGGCCATGATGACGGCGATGACAAGCACGGTCAGGAAGAATGGAATGAGGTAGGAAATCAGTCTGCGCATTACGCTGCAACTCTCTGCTTGAGCATGATCTCATCCAAAAACCGCGTTACACTTTTTGGGATCATGCTCGTGTCCCCAGCATATAAGGTCCAAGGACAGCTGGTGTGATCTCTGGTCCGTTTTCCAGAACGGTGACGATACGTCCGTTGAAGAGAACGATGATCCGGTCGCTCAGGCGCAGCAATTCATCGAGATCGGCACTCACCAGCAGCACGGCGCAGCCGCCCTGCGCCACTTCATCGATGCGGCGGTGCAGAAAGGCCGCCGCCGAAACGTCGATGCCGCGTGTCGGCTGGTCGGCGATCAGGAACTTCGGATTGGTGGCAAGTTCGCGCGCGGCGATCAGCTTTTGCGCATTGCCGCCGGAAAGGGAATCGAGCCTTTCGGTGATGGCGCCCGCCCGCACCGAATACTGCCTTATCATGCCGCTGACACGCGCCTTGATGGCGCTCCAGCGCAGGAATGGTCCCCAGAAGATCTGCTTGTCCGCGGTAATCGATCCGGCCCCGGCTATCGCGTTTTCGGCGAGAGACAGGCCGGGGGCGCCACCTTGCGAAAAGCGGTCGGCTGGCAGATAGCCAAGACCCTTTTTGCGCCAGCTTGCCGTGTCGGCGCGCAGCATATCCTCACCGTTGAGGCTGATCGTGCCGCTTGCCGCTTCCGCAAGGCCGGACAGCACCGATACGAGGCCGCGCTGGCCGCTGCCATCGACACCGGCAACGCCGACGATTTCGCCTGCGCCGACGGTCAGGTTCACATCCTTGATGCGGTCTGCCGGATCGGCTGCTTTCGTCGTGACACCCTTCATGTCGAGAACGGTTTTCATCGCGCCATGCTTGTGGGCGCGTTGCGGAATGTCGACCGCATGTCCCATGACCATCTGCATGATGGCATCGTCCGGCACATCGGCAAGTTTTTCCGTGCCTGCAACAGCGCCGGCGCGCAGCACTGTAACGCTTTCGGCCAGTTCGCGCACTTCGTTCAGCTTGTGGGAAATGAAGAGGATGGTAATGCCTTCGTCGCGAAGCGACTTCAGCTTGCGCATCAGTTCCTCGATCTCCGGCGGGGAGAGGACGGCGGTCGGCTCATCGAGGATCAGGAGCCTCGTGCGGCGCGCCAGCGCCTTCAAAATTTCGACCTTCTGTTGGGCGGCGACGGAAAGCGCACCCGTGATCGCATCCGGGTCGGCGTGCAGATCATATTGCTGCATCAGGTCCTGGACCGTCTTGCGCGCACCCGCGCGGTCGATCAGCCCGGCCTTCACCGGTTCATGACCAAGAATGATATTTTCGGTGACGGTCAGGGTCGGCACAAGCGAGAAATGCTGGTGCACCATGCCGATGCCTTGTGCCGCAGCGTCTTCCGGCGACCAGGAGGCGATGTGCTTGCCATCGACAACGATTTCGCCTGCGGTGGCATTTTCGATGCCGAACAGGATTTTCATGAGCGTGGATTTGCCCGCACCGTTCTCGCCGCAAATGGCGTGGATGGAACCGGCGCGGATCGAAAACGACACGTCGCGAAGCGCCTCAGTGCCGTTCGGATAGACCTTGTTCACATCGCGGAAGGCGACGATTGGGCGGAAGGCGACGATAGCATCGCCGCCTTCAATATTTTCAGCTGGATTTTCCACGATCAGGGACGAACCTTATTGCGGATCGCGTTGAGATCCTCGGTGCTCATGCCGAATGCGGTCGGAACCGTGATCTTGCCTTCGGAAATCTCGTCGGAAGCCTTGTTGATGGCGTCTTTCATTTCCTGCGTGGCCATGGTTGCCATGTTGCCATCTTCCACGATGCCGACAGCGCCTTCCTTGAGGCCGAGTGCTTCCGCCTTGCCGAACGGCAGGTCGCCTGCCTTGAAGCGCTCATAGGCCTGCAGAAGGCTGACATCGACATTCTTCAGAACGGAGCTGACAACCTGCTTGGCAATGGCCGGATCGCTGTCCTTGAAGATCGCTTCCTGATCGGAATCGACGCCGAGCACATATTTGCCGGTTTCCTTGGCAGCGGAAAGCTGGCCGAGGCCGGTCTGCGAGGCGACGACGAAGCCAAGCGAAACGCCGGAACGATACTGCGCGAGGCCGAGTTCCTTGCCCTTTGCGGCATCCATGAAGGACCCGGCATAGGAAATGGCGATCTTCACATCAGGCTGAACTGCCTGCGCACCGGCGATATAGCCGACGAGGAAGTCGTTGATGACGGGAATGTCCATGCCGCCGAGGAAGCCGAGATTCTTGCCCGTATCGCCGAGCTTGCCTTCCTTCAGCAGCGACGCCGCCAGCATGCCGCCGAGATAGGAACCTTCGTTCTGCTTGTACTGGATGGAGTAGACATTGTCGTAGCCGCCTTCTTCATAAGGCACGCTCGCATCATAGAGAATGTATTTCTTGTCCGGATATTGCTGGGCGACCGAGCCGACGGTTTCCGCCATCTGGTAGGTGCCGCCGATGATGAGGTCCCAGTCCTGCTCGGACGCATCGAGGAACACCGGCTCCCATTTGGTCGGATCGTCGCCGATTTCGAGAATCTTGGTCTCGACGTCGTCGCCATACTTGTCCTTGATCATCTTCATGCCCTTGGCGGCGCTGTCGAAGAACGACTTGTCGCCGAGCGCGCCATTGATGATGAGCAGGATCTTGTCCTGAGCCTGTGCCGCCGTGGTGGCGAAGGTGCCCATCGCCGTCGATGCGGCAAGGGCAAAGGCCAGGTGGATTATTCCCCGTCTGGTGGATTTGATCACAACAGAACTCCAATACTGTAGCGTTATAGAGATGGATTTTCTGCTTTGGATAATTTGCCTCCGCCCACAGAACCCCCACACCTGATAGAGATCAAACGCTGACGGCGTGTGTGAGTCAATTGCCAAACTTTTTGTCCGCTGTGGACAAAGCAACTCTGTTGCGCGCAACAATGCTAAAGCTTTCGTTTATTTCAACAAAGCCTGATTGGGGTGCCGCAGCGTCGGGTCGAATGGATTGAGCTTTTGCGAGATGATCGCCGCTTCCTTGCGCAGAAGTTCCGTCACCGTCTCCTGGCGCTTTTCGGTCAGGCGCGCGGCCAGCGTGCCGATGCTGAGCGCAGCCACGGCCTCGCCGTCGCGGTTCAAGATCGGCACGCCAAGACCAGCCATGCCATCGATCATGTTGAAGTTGAAGGTCGCAGCGCCTGTGTTGCGCACTCCCTCGATCATGATGCGCAGGTCAACCTCGTCGACGGCGGACTTGTCCAGAATGCGAGGCATGTTGAACCGGATGATCGCCTCGCGCTCTTCCTCCGGCAGGAAGGCGAGGATGGCGAGACTGCCCTGACCGATGCCGAGCGGCACCTTGCCGCCAATATCGCCGGTAAAGGAGCGGATCGGAAACGGTCCTTCCACGCGGTCGAGGCAGACCGCATCGAAATTGCTGCGCACCAGCAGGAAGACCGTATCATTGAAAGTGGTCGAAAGCCGCAGCAGCGACGGACGCGCAATGCTCAATATGCCGTCGCGCTGGCGCGCCTGCGCGGCCATCGCAAAAAACTCGAGCGACAGGCGATAGGCTTTCTTGTCGGGAAGCTGCTCGACGAGGTTTTCCGCAATCAGCGTTTTGAGCAAGCGATGCGCCGATGGCTGGCTGAGTTCGAGGTCGCGCGCCAGATCGATGAGCCGCACGCCGTCATCCCTGTTGGCGGCCAGACCTTTCAAAATATGGATCGCCTTCACCAGACTTGAGTTAAGCGCGGCGCCGGATTTCGGATTCTCAGATATATCATCCATAAAATTGCTTCCAAATTCTGCATTTTGAAAGAAATATATAATTTCTTCCGGATTTGAAAATTATAATTTGCATTCATACGGATTTTTCCGCCATCTAAAACCGTCGCCAATGGGAAGGTCCGGCAAGGCATTGGAAAAGTGCCCGCACGCGGATCGGCGGCTTTGCTTGTAATCAAGGGGAACGCTGCGGCTGCGTAAGCGGCTGGATAATCATGCGTTCAAACGGACAAGTCGGATCGGCGCTTCAAGGCGCGATCAAGCCGCTCCCGCCAGCCAGTCCTATCGAAGAGGCGACGTGAGACAATATCACGGCGCTTCCGCTCCCCCGCACAATTTTGCGGAAGTCATGCCGAGAGGGAGATGCAATGAGCTTTTTGACCCTTTCCGGAATTTCCCGCCACTACGGCAAGTTCGCGGCTGTCGACAATTTCAATCTGACGATTGAAAAGGGCGAGTTCATTTCGCTTCTCGGCCCTTCCGGCTGCGGCAAGACCACAACCTTGCAGATGATCGCCGGGCTGGTGCCGCCCACGGCAGGCACGATCACGCTCGATGGACGCGACATCACGCGCCTTGCGCCAGCCAGGCGGGAACTGGGCGTCGTCTTCCAGAGCTATGCACTCTTCCCGCATATGACGGTTGCGCAGAATGTGAGCTTCGGCCTCGAAATGCGCAGGGTTCCCAAGGCAGAGCGCGAAAAGCGCGTTCGCGACGTGCTGGAACTGGTGCATCTTGGCGCTCTTGCGGATCGTTATCCGCGTGAGATGTCGGGCGGTCAGCGCCAGCGTGTGGCCATTGCGCGTGCGCTGGTCATCAATCCGCCGGTTCTGCTGCTTGATGAGCCGCTCTCCAATCTCGATGCGCAATTGCGTGAAGAAATGCAGTTCGAGCTGCGCCGCATCCAGCGCACGGTCGGCATCACCACCATCATGGTGACGCATGACCAGGCCGAAGCGTTGTCGATCAGCGACCGCATCGTGGTCATGGAAAGGGGCGTCATCACGCAGGTCGATGCCCCCTACAAGCTCTATGAGCATCCGCATAACCACTTCATTTCCAACTTTGTCGGCAAGTCGAACTTCCTGAAAGCGCGCGCTGAAGGCGATATGATCGCGCTGGCCGAAACCGCGATCCGCTTCCCTGCAAATGGCAAAAAAGTTTCCGGCGAGCTTTCCGTCTTCATCCGCCCTGAAAAGGTACAGCTCGTTGCAGCGAGCGAGGGGCATATCGCCGGTGAAGTGACGACGCGCTACTTCATGGGCGCGCAGTGGCTGCTCGGCGTGGCGACGCCAGCAGGCCAGCTTTCGGTGGCGCTCCCCAATCTCGGTAACCCGCCGCCGTCGGAAGGCACCTCGGTCGGCCTCAGCTGGAACCATGAAGATTGCCGCATCCTCACCGCAGGGGTGAACTGAGCATGTCGGCCGTCACCGCACAGGATACATCCGCCGCACCAAAGCAAAGGCGCGATCTGACACCGCTCTTTCTGGTCGGACCGTCGACGCTTCTGTTCTTCGCGCTGGTGCTGCTGCCGCTCGGCCTTACCGTGCTGCTTTCCTTCAACAGCTACAGCTATGACAAGGGCATCGAGAACGTCTATTCGCTTGCCAATTATGCGCAGGTTCTCAAAGATCCTTATTATCTTTCGATCTTCTGGCGCACGCTCAAACTGGCATTGATCACAACCGTCATCACCGTACTGATCGGTGTACCGGAAGCCTATATTCTGTCCAACATGCGCAAGCCCTGGCGCTCGATCTTCCTTCTGGTCATCATCGGCCCGCTTCTGGTTTCGGTCGTAGTGCGCACATTCGGCTGGAGCATGTTGCTCGGCCGCAATGGCCTGGTAAACAGCGTGCTCGACATGGTCGGCCTGCCGACGACGCAAATCCTTTACAGCGAGACGGCCATCGTCATCGGCCTTGTGCATATCATGCTGCCATTCATGGTGATCCCGGTCTGGACCGTGCTGCAGAAGCTTGATCCGTCGGTGGAAGCCGCAGCGCTGACGCTTGGTGCTTCACGCCTGACCGCGCTTCGCCGCGTGGTGTTTCCGCAGGCAGTCCTTGGCATCCTGTCGGGTAGTCTCATCGTGTTTGCGCTTTCAGCCAGCTCCTTTGCCATTCCGGGCCTGCTTGGCGGACGCCGTCTCAAGATGGCGGCAACCGTCGTTTATGACGAATTCCTGATCGAGCTGAACTGGCCGCTGGGTGCTGCCATCGCCATCATCGTTCTGGTCGCCAATCTCATTATCATGATTGCCTATAATCGCATGCTCGAAGGGCAGGCGAGAAAGAAGCTGGGATAACCGCCATGACAAAGAACGGTCCTTTCGCCCTTTTCTTTCATACGCTGATCGTCATCTTCATGCTGGCGCCGATGGTTGTGGTGTGTCTGGTGGCTTTCACGCCGGAAAACACCTTGACCATGCCGTGGAGCGGCCCAAATGCGGGCCTGTCGCTGCGCTGGTTCGAGGCCGTGTTCGCGCACAACGATTTCATGACCTCGTTCTATAACAGCGTGCAGCTTGCCTTCTTCTCGGCAACGATTTCCACGCTTCTGGCCGTGCCTTCGGGACTGGCGATCGCGCAGTATAATTTCCGTGGCCGCGATGCGCTGAACGCGCTTTTCCTGTCGCCGCTCATCATTCCGCATCTGGTTCTGGGCGTCGCGTTCCTGCGCCTGTTCTCGCTGATGGGCTTTACCGGCTCCTTCGTCTGGCTGGTGGCTGCACATTCGATTGTCGTCACGCCCTATGCGCTGCGCCTTATCCTCGCCTCGCTCGGCAGCATGGATCGCAATGCGGAAAACGCGGCACGCACGCTGGGGGCGGGTGAATGGACCGTGTTCCGCCGCATCACCCTGCCATTGCTTTTACCGGGGCTGTCGGGCGGCTGGCTGCTTGCCTTCATCAATTCGTTCGACGAACTCACCATGTCGATCTTCGTCACCTCGCCGTCCACGGTCACCCTGCCGGTGCGCATGTATATGTATGCCAGCGAATCCATCGACCCGATGATGGCGGCGGTTTCGGCCCTGATGATCCTCGTTGCCACTGTGACCATGATTATCATCGACCGCATGTTCGGTCTCGACCGGCTACTGGTGGGCAAGGGCTGAGCAGGCAGACCATGACAATTCCGGTTTCCTCCCCTTCGGCGGCTCAGTTCCGCAGACGATATCGGCTGACTGAGCAGCCGATCAGCTTCTCGCTTGACGGCGTGCCCTTCGAGGGGCGCCGTGGCGATACCGTGTTGACCGCCATTCTCTCGGTGCAGGGAAAGCTGCGTCATACCGAATTCACCGGCGAGCCGCGTGCGGGCTTCTGCCTGATCGGCGCGTGTCAGGATTGTCATGTCATGACGCTCGAGGGCCACAAGCTTCGCGCCTGCACCACGCTTCTGGAAGACGGCATGGCATTTGTGACGGAGCCGGCACGATGAGCGCGTTGCTCAATCCGGTTATCGTCGGCGCTGGTCCCGCTGGCATTCGCGCTGCCGAAACGCTGGTCAAGGCGGGTCTGAAGCCCATTGTTCTCGATGAAGGCTTTCGTTCAGGTGGCCAGATTTATCGCCGCCCGCCTTTCGATGATGGCCGCAGCTATAAAGCGCGTTATGGTTCGGAGGCGCATAAGGCCGAAGCGCTTCACAAGACTTTTGACGCGTTGCGCGGCGCAATCGATTACCGTCCGGAAACGCTGGTCTGGAATATCACCCGGAATGATGGTGATCGTCTCGATCTCCTGAGCAAGGGCGCGCATAGCCAGTTGCCATATAGCCATCTCATTTTGGCGACCGGTGCTACCGATCGGGTTCTGCCGTTCAAAGGCTGGACCAAGCCCGGCGTTTATACGCTCGGCGCGTCGCAGACGGCATTGAAGGCGCAAGGCTGCACGGTCGGCGAGCGCGTGGTGTTCATGGGTTCGGGCCCGCTGCTCTATCTGGTGGCCTGGCAGTATCATCATGCAGGCGCCAAGGTCGCAGCTGTTCTGGACACGGCGCCTTTCACGTCGAAATTTCATCTGGTGCATCTGGCGCTTTATGCGCCGCGTATCGTGGCGCTCGGCGCTTATTACGGCCTGCGTCTCAAACTTGGCGGCGTGCCGATCCATTATAATGTGCGTCCCGAAGAAGTTCTGGGCGACGGCCATGTCGAAGCCATTCGCTATCGTACCGGCAAACGTGTTCGCGAGGCTCAGTGCGATGCGCTGGCTTATGGTTTTGCGCTGCGTCCTGAAACCCAGCTTGCCGATCTCGCCGGTTGCGAATTCCGCTTTGAAGAGCGCGACCGCGCATGGCTTCCTGCAGCAGACAGGCTTGGCCGCACGAGCCGCATCGGTGTCTATGTAGCGGGTGACGGCGCGGGCATTGCCGGTGCGGATGCTGCCGAAATTCGCGGGAAACTGGCCGCGATTGCCCTGCTGCGCGACAGGGGCCTGCCGTTTGACGAAGGCAAGGAACGCGTGCTTCTTGCGAAGCTCGATCATATCTATCGCGAGCGCCTGATCGTCGAAAAAGCTTTCCCGTTCCCGCGCGACTGGTTCGACGCGATTGCTGGCGATGTGCCGCTTTGCCGTTGCGAAGAAATTGCGGTGCGCGACGCGCTGGCGGCCATCAGTAACGGTGACGTGCGCGAGATCAACCGGCTCAAGGCGCTTACCCGCGTCGGCATGGGGCGCTGTCAGGGGCGTATGTGTAGCGCTGCCGCGGCAGAAATTCTGGCGTCGATGCAGGACAAGACACCTGCCGAAGCGGGGCGCATTCGCGCCCAGGCACCCGTCAAGCCGATCCCGCTTGGCTTTGGCGCTCCGGCGAGGGAGGGCGCTTCGTCATGACAAGGCGTCTTCAGGCGGATGCGGTGATTATTGGCGGCGGGATTGTTGGCGGTTCGGCGGCGCTTTTCATGCGGCAGGCCGGTCTGTCGGTCATCCTGCTCGACAAGGGCTTTTGCGGCGCGCAGGCAAGCGGGGTCAATTATGGCGGCGTTCGTAGACAGGGTCGCGCACCGGAACAGCTGCCGCTTGCACAGCGTTCGCATGAATTATGGGCGCGTCTGCCGGAACTGATCGGTATCGATGGCGAATATATCCGCAGCGGTCATCTGAAGCTCGCCCGGACGGAAGCCCATTTCGCCAAGCTTGAAGCCTATGCAGAAAAAGTCAAACCGCTCGGGCTCGATGTCGAGCTGATCGGCGGCAATGCCGTGCGCGAACGTTTCCCATGGCTTCCGGGCGATGTCGCAGGTGCTTCGCTTTGTGCCGAAGACGGCCATGCCAATCCGCGTCTGGTTGCGCCTGCCTTTGCCCGTGCGGCACGTGCTGCCGGAGCCACGGTGCTGGAAAACACACCGGTTATCGAAACGCGTGAAACCGGCGACGGGTTTGCCGTTCTGGCGGGAAACGGCATCGAAATCCGCGCGCGCCTCCTGTTCAATTGCGCCGGTGCATGGTCGGATCAGTTTGCAGCCTCGTTCGGTGAGCCGGTTCCCTTGACGCGGATTTATCCGACGATGGTTGTTACCGAGCCGATGCCGCTTCGCCTGCCGATGAGCCTCGGCGAGGAGGGCGGCGGTTTTTACGGGCGTCAGGTCACGCGCGGCAATTATGTCATGGGCGGCGGGCGCGGCACGCCGCTTGAGAACCCGGATTTTTCACGGCCTTCGGTCAATGCGGCCTCCTCCGTGATGCTGCGCGCAATCGAACTTTTCCCGCATCTGAAAAATGCCCAGGTTATCCGTTTCTGGTCCGGCACTGAATCTGAAATGCCGGACGATAATCCGGTGATCGGACCAAGCAGCCGGGTCCAGAACCTCTTTCACGCCTTCGGCTTTTGCGGCGCCGGTTTCCAGACCGGTCCGGCTGTGGGCGCCATTCTTTGCGATCTCGCCGTGCGCGGCGAGACGGAAACGCCGATCGACACCTTCCGCATCGACCGGTTCGATATGAACTCAAACCACAAAGGGGAGTAGCATGAAATACATCACGAAAACCGCGCTATTGGCGCTCGGCCTGTCGGCAGCTTTTGTATCGGGCGCATCGGCTGAAACCAGGACGCTCTATATCGGCATGAATGGCGGCAATATGGAGCGCGCCTACACCGAGCACGTTCTGCCGGAATTCGAAAAGGCCAACAACGTCAAGGTTGTCGTCGTACCGGGCACTTCGGCAGATATTCTCGCCAAGGCAACCGCGCAGAAAGACAATCCGCAGATGCATGTCATGCTGCTGGACGATGGCGTGATGGTTCGCGCGATCAATGCCGGCCTTTGCCAGAAAATTTCCGACGATCCGGTTTTGGCCGATATTCAGCCTGCCGCGCGTCTGAAGGACGACATGGCAATCGGCGTCGATATGGGCATGACCGGTATTGCCTATAACAAGAAGCTTTTCGACGAAAAGGGCTGGGCGGCTCCGACCTCGTGGATGGACTTTGCCGACGAAAAATATGCGAATGCCGTCGTGTTCCAGTCGGCTTCCGCCTCGACTTTCGGCCTCCACGCCTTCCTGATGTTCAATCGCATTCAGGGCGGAGACGACAAGAACCTCGAGCCGGGCTTTGAGAAGTTCCCCGACATGATCGGCAAGAACGTTCTGGAGTTCATTCCGTCTTCGGCCAAGATTTCGGAAATGGTCCAGACCGGCGAAGCAGCGATCTTCCCGCTGACGCCAACCGGTGTGAACAACCTGAAGGACAAGGGCATTCCGGTCGAATATGCGCAGCCGAAGGAAGGCTCCGTCGTCCTCGCCGTGACCGAATGCGTGCTCGCTGGCAACAGTGAACCGGAACTGAGCCAGAAGCTCGCTCACTATCTGCTTTCCGCCGATGCGCAGAGCAAGGCACTCGACCATGGCAATGTCATCCCGTCGAACCAGAAGGCAAAGGCTGGCTCGCCGGATGCACAGGCCAAGCTCGACGCTTTCAACGGTTATATGAAAACAGCCAAGACGCTCGATTGGGATGCAGTCAATGAAGGTCGCCAGCAGCTCAACAGCCGCTGGAACCGCACCATCGAAAAGTAAGATTGACGACGCAGTTTGAAAAGAGCCCGCCTCGGGAAACCGGGGCGGGCTTTTTGCCGGAAAGGCGCTTACGCATCGTCCGCTGATATTGTAGCTTGCCCGCAAATCATCATGGCAAATCGATGGATCGGGGCAAGCGTGAAAAAAGCGGCAGCATTCGCATTACTTGGACTCGTGGTGGCGGCACCCGCACTTGCTGAAGACAACTGGAAAGCCGTTGAGGAAATCAAGTTCTACGCCATTGCCGGGAAAACCGGTCCCGAACTTTATGAATCCATTGGTGAGCGCGGCCCGAAGATCGGCGGCGGCAAGACACGCGTCATCGCCCATACCAGCTATGTGCTGACCTGGGACCGGCAGTTCGACCGCTCCAACAATGCCTGCACAATCCTGTGGGCCACGCCGAAACTGAAGATCACCTATACGCTGCCAAAGCCCTCGCAGAAACTTTCCTCCCCGGTGAAGGAACATTGGGAGACGTTCTATGCGGGTATCCGCAAGCATGAGCTTGTGCATGGCGACCATGCCAAGGACATGACGCGCGAGATCGTGCGCCGCACCGTCGGCCTGTCGGTTCCAAACGACCCGAAATGCCAGAAAATCCGCAAAGTGCTGATCAAGGAAATCACCGATATGGTGGACGTTCAGCGCGCTCAAGGGCGTGCTTTCGACAGGATAGAGATGGGCAATGGCGGCAATGTCCAGCAGCTCATTCTGGCGCTAGTGAACGGCGGCTGATTTCTCGGTGTGGGCGTTTTGCTATAGCCCCTCTTCAGTTTGTCATTTCAAAGAGGTGCGCCGGAAACCGACGCACCTTTTTCTATTTCGAAGCTTCCCGGAATTGACGACGCATCGCCTCAAGATCGTTTATTAAAAATATTCAGATTGTTGACAATATTTCGGTTGCGTGTTTAGCTTAATATATTCTTTCCCCGCCAAATGAGGGAAGGTAAAGCTAAGTAAGGGGAACTAAAATGATCAATAGACGCGCAGTTGTTAAGACTGCGGCGCTAGGCGCCGTTTCTCTATTTGCGCTCATGTCCGCATCGGCCTCCCAGGCTGCGGACAAGGAGCTGAAGATCGGTTTCGTCGGTGTCACCAGCGGCCCTGCTGCATCCTGGGGCACATCCAATGTCCGTTCGATGCAGGTTCGCGCCGACTGGCTCAACGAACAGGGCGGAGTAAAGATCGGCGACGATACCTACAAAATCAAAATCGTCACCTTCGACGACCAGAAAGACCCGAAGCGCGCCATCGCCGGTATGGAAAAAATGGCGCAGGAAGGCGTCCATTACGTGGTCGGCCCGAATGTCGATGACGGCGCCGCCGCCGTCCGCCCGGTGGCCGAAGCCAAGGGCATCATCTATTTCCCCTATTCCTTCCCGAAAGAACTTTATACGCCGCCAGCATCCAACGCCGTTCTCGGCATGATCGCCAATTATCAATCGGGTCCGGCGATCTATAAATATCTGAAGGAAAACAATGGCATCAAGACGGTCGCCTTCGTGGCGGCCAATGAATCCGATCCGCTCAGCCAGCGCGACAGCGGCATCGAGGCCGCCAAGGCGCTCGGTCTGGAAGTTGTCTCGACCAACGATGCCTATCAGAACGATACGCGCGATTTCACGCCGGTCCTGACGCCGATCGTCATGCAGAAGCCGGACCTGCTGGTTCTGTCGGGCGTCGCGCCGGGCAATGCGCCACTTTTGATCCGCGCCGCGCGCGAGCTTGGTTATCAGGGGTTCATTTCCACTGAAACCGCGCAGGATGCCAAGGTTCTGGAAGAAGGTGCGGGCGAACTCGCCAATGGCTTCATTTCGGTGGGCGGCGCTTCCACGCCGGAAATTGCATCGGACGTGATGAAGGAATTCGTCGACCGTTATACCAAGGCTTACGGCGAATATAACGACGAGTCCAACACCAAGGTCTATGCGCTTGAATATATCGTGGAGACGCTGAAGGCCAATCCGGCGGCGGTCGATAATGTCGAGGAATTCAAGAAGACCATGGACACGTTCTCTGCGCCCAATCCTTTCGTCAAGGGTGACGGCGACGGCTCCAAGCTGACCTACGTTGGCACCTCGTCCTTCACGCAGAAGCGGCAGATCGGCATTCCGATGGTTGTGACGGAATATAAAGACGGCAAATTCGAAACCCTTTTCGTCGGCCAGGTCGATTAACCGATCAGCCTGAGCAGCCCGAAGCGGAGGAGGGGGCCTTCTGCTTCGGGCCTCCCAATAGTCAGGAACTGTCACGGAGTTTTGGACCGGCGTTGAACCTGTCCGATGCTTCGCACGAGGGAGTCTGCCTTCATGGAACAAGTGATAGCCAATGGGCTATATCTGGGTGCGCAATATGCACTGATCGCGTTGGGGCTGACGCTGATCTTCGCGCTCATGAACGTCCTCAATTTTGCGCACGGCCAGATGTATGTGCTGGGCGGTTTCGTCACCTATACGGTTTACGGGCAGCTCGGCCTGCCGTTTGTTGTCGCTCTTCTGGCCTCCGCTGTCACATTGATGATCGTCGGTGCGCTGATCGAAAAATTTCTCTTCAGGCCGGTCATCAAGCGAAGTCTGCGCGATGAAAGCACGATGCTTCTTGCTGCCGCAGTCGCCTTTTTCCTCGACGCGGTGATCCTGCTTCTGTTCGGTGAAAAGCAGCGCGGCGTGCCGAAGATCGTCAATGGGGTCTTCGTGTCCGACTGGTTGATAATGCCCTACGACCGCATCCTGATCGGTGTTCTTGCCGTGGTGTTCATCGCTGCCTTCGTTCTTTTTATGCAGTACACAAAACCCGGTCGCGCGATGCGCGCGCTCGCCCAGGACCGCGTGGCCGCGCAGTTGATGGGCGTGAATGTCGACCGTTATTCCATGATAGGCTTCGCGCTGGGGGCAATGCTTGCGGGTCTGGTCGGTGGATTGCTGGTCGCCATTACCGGTGTCAATTCCGGCATCGGCGGTGCCATATCCATCAAGGCTTTCATGATGGTTATGATCGGCGGTGCAGGCGTCGTCAGCGGGGCGATTGCCGGTGGCTTCATCCTTGGCATGATGGAATCCGTCGGCCTGACTGTTCTGCGCTCCTATGGCGACATCACTTATCTCGTCATCTTCGCTGCATTGATGGTGTTCCTGAGCATCCGTCCGAACGGGCTCATGGGCAAGCCGTGGGGTTGAGGGGGCAATCATGACAAAGACAACAAAGCTTATCGGCGTCGCTGCCTTTCTGGCCCTGATCTTCATCGGTATTCCGGTCCTGATCGAAACCACCGGACGGCACGACCTCTATTACACGCTGACTTCCGTGGCGCTTCTCTCCATCGTCAGCAGCGGCGTGTGGCTCACCTTCTATATTGGTCGCATCAATATCGGTCAGGGCGCCTATGCTCTCATGGGCGGCTATGTTTCGGCTATCCTGATGGTGAAATATGGCGTCTCCTTCTGGCTGACGCTGCCCATTGCCGCGCTGTTCTGCGCCTTGGCCAGTATCCTGATCGGCCTGCCGATCCTGCGGCTGCGCGGCGTCTATTTCGCCATGGTCACGCTGGTACTGACCGAAGTTGCCCGTCTTTTGGCAATGGCCCTGCCCATCACCAACGGCGCCAAGGGCATGGTCAGCATTCCGATGCCGGGCGGCATATCGCTGTTCGGCCTCACGATCCTGCCGGATTTCGCAACATTGCAGAACCCGCGCGCAGCCTTCTATTTCGTGTCCATCGTACTGATGGTGCTGTGCTTCGCCGGACTTTATCGCCTCATCCATTCGCGTATCGGCGGACTGTGCCAGTCGTTGCAGCAAAATGAGGAGCTCGCCTCGTCGATTGGCGTCAACATCACCAATCTGCGCGTGCTGGCCTATGCGATCTCGTCCTTCCTCGGCGGGCTTGGCGGCGCGATGTTCGTTGCAATCTCGCAATCGATCTATCCGTCGAGCTTCACGGTGACGGATTCGGTCAATTTCATGCTCAACTGCTTCCTGGGCGGCCTCGGCTATGTGTTCGGCCCAATCATCGGAACCTTCGTTCTTTATTTCGGCTGGGACTTCCTGTTCCAGACCGGCAAGTTCCAGCTGCTCATCTTCTCCAGCGTTCTCATCATCCTGATGCTGTTCCTGCCTAACGGACTTCTCAGCCTCAGACTGACTGGAAAGAAGGGAGCTGGATCATGAGCGATCTTCTGGAAGTCAGGAGCCTGACCAAACGTTTCGGCGGTCTGGTTGCGGTCAACGATGTCTCCTTCTCGGTGCGGGAAAAGGAAATCCTGTCGGTCATCGGGCCGAACGGCGCGGGCAAGTCCACGCTGTTCAAGCTGATCGCATCATTCCTCAATCCCACGACCGGCGAGGTCCGGTTCAAGGGCGAGCGCATATCGGGTCTGGCGCCGCATATCGTGGCGCGAAAGGGTGTGGTGCGTACCTTTCAGGAAACGACGATCTTCAAGGGCATGACGGTGCGCGACAATGTGATCGTCGGTCACCACCTGCGCGCCAAGGCGAGTTTCCTCGGCTGTTATGTCGGGACGGGCCTCGCGCGCCGGGATCAGGAGGAGTTCGGACGCTCGGCAGACGAAATCCTGCAGTTTCTGGGCCTGTGGAGCCAGCGGGATGAGGTGGCTCAAAACCTGCCGCATGGTCATTTGCGGGCGCTCGGCATCGCCATTGGTCTCGCTACGGAACCGAAGATCCTGCTTCTGGACGAACCCTTTGCCGGGATGAACCACGACGAAACCGTCAAGGCGGTGGAAATGGTGCGCGCCGTTCGCGACCGGGGCGTGACGGTGTTGCTGGTGGAACACGACATGCCGGCGGTGATGAATATTTCCGACCGGATCGTTGTCATCAATTTCGGGCAGAAGATCGCCGAAGGCACGCCGAGGCAAATCCAGGAAAACGAGAAGGTGATCGAAGCCTATCTCGGTGCAGAAGACGAAACGATTGGATATTGACCATGGCAGAGCTTCTCAAAGTTTCCGATGCCGAACTCTATTACGATCATGTCTATGCGCTGAAAGGTGTTTCACTGAGCGTTCAGGAGGGAGAAACGGTCGCGTTGATCGGCGCCAACGGGGCGGGCAAATCCTCGATCCTGCGGGCGATCACGGGGCTGAAAAAAATCCGCAAAGGCGAAATCCATTATGAGGGCCGCCGGATCGACGGCACGCGGTCGGATGAGATCGTCAGGATGGGGATTGCCATGGTGCCGGAAGGCCGCCGTGTCTTTCCCTATATGAGCGTGCGCGACAACCTCATGATGGGCGCGTTCACCCGCTCCAGCAAGGCGGATATCGCCAATACGCTGGAGATGGTTCTGGGGCGGTTTCCGCGCCTGAAGGAGCGCTATTCGCAGGCCGCTGGCACGATGAGCGGCGGTGAGCAGCAGATGCTGGTCATCGGCCGCGCGCTCATGGCCAAGCCGCAACTCCTGCTGTTGGATGAGCCGTCGCTCGGCGTCGCGCCCAAGCTGGTGCAGGATATTGCCCGCTCCATCGTAGCCATCAATCGCGACGAAAAGGTCAGCGTTCTTCTGGTCGAGCAGAATTCGCGCATGGCCTTACGCATCTCGCAGCGCGCCTATGCCCTGACGACCGGAAAGATCGTCCTGTCCGGCAATTCGGAAGAACTGGCGACAGACGACCGGGTCAAGAAACTCTATCTGGGCGGGGAAATCTGACCGCCTGAGCTACGACTAGGCAGAGCGTCATTCCTGACGCTCTGGACCATCCAGAACGAAAACAAATATTTCGATGGTTCGAGGAAAATGGAAATACTTGTCATCAACCCCAATACAACTGCATCGATGACGCATAAGATCGGTGAAGCCGCGCGCAGCGTGGCTGGTGCCGGTACGACAATCATCGCGAGCAATCCCGCCGACGGTCCGCCGAGCATCGAAGGATATTTCGATGAGGTTTTTGCCATTCCCGGCATGATCGGGGAAATGCAGAAGCGCCCGACTGCTGATGCCTGCGTCATCGCCTGTTTCGACGATACCGGCCTTGACGCTGCGCGCTGCGCCGGAACCATGCCGGTGATCGGCATCGGCGAGGCGGCCTTTCACATGGCAAGCCTGATTGCCGGAAAGTTCAGCGTCGTCACCACATTGTCGCGTTCGGTACCTGCTATTGAACACAATCTTTCGCGCTATGGTCTCATATCGCGCTGCTCCCGTGTGCGGGCCAGCGACGTGGCCGTGCTCGACCTCGAAATTCCGGGATCGGACGCACGTAACAAGGTGTCGAACGAGATCGCGAAGGCGATCCGGGAAGACCATGCCGAAGCGATCGTGCTCGGTTGCGCGGGTATGGCCGATCTTGCTGCTTCTCTTTCAAGAGAGCACGGCCTGCCGGTCATCGACGGCGTGACCTGCGCGGTGAAGCTATGTGAAAGCCTTGTGGGACTCGGCTTGAAGACGTCGAAGCTTGGCGGCTATCAACTTCCGCGCACGAAAGGCTTTCAAGGTATTTTTGAACCTTTTTCGCCTGAAATCTAATTAATTACGGAAAAACGGGCCGCTGAAGGTGATGTTATGAAGGATTGCGGGCAATCTTGTGTATCAGAACTCGCGACATTGTTGACACTCGCCGGACCTGTGTTCGATATGTAAGGGAATAAATAGCGGATTTGCGGATGCTGTATCGCCTGATCGCATTCACCCTTCGAACAGCTCTTATTGGATGACGATGAACCTGGCTGCAACCAACACGACAGACCAAAATGGCGGCAATGCGCGCTGGCTTCCGGTCTATAACGGCTTGCGCGAAGCGGTTGTAAGCCATCGTCTGCTTCCGGGTACGAAGCTGCCGGAGGACGAGCTGGCGTCGATCTATTCGGTCAGCCGCGCTTTCGTGCGCTCGGCGCTGCAGGCGCTGGCGCATGACAGGCTCGTGCGGCTGGAGCCCAATCGCGGTGCCTTCGTGGCCGAGCCGTCGCGTGAGGAAGCGCGCGAAGTGTTCGAGGCACGCTTGCTGATCGAGCCCCAAGTGGCTTCGCTTGCAGCAACGGTCATCAAGCCCGAGCAGGTCCGGCAACTGCGACAGCATCTTCACGACGAGCATGAAGCGCTTCATGCCGGACGCGACAGCGAGGCGATCATGCTGTCGGCGCTTTTTCACACGCATCTGGCCGAGATTTCGGGACACTCGATCCTGGCGGGTTTCGTCGGCGATCTGCTGCCGCGTTCCTCGCTCATCATTTCGCTCTATTGGGAACGGCGCGAGACGACCTGCCAGAGCGACGCGCATCATGCGCTGGTCGATGCGATTGAGACGCACAGGAGCGAGGATGCCGCGGCCTTGATGAAAACCCATATTCTCGATCTTCTGGCGGGCCTCAATCTCGAGCGCGTCGAAAAAGAACAGAAGCGTCTTTCGGATATTCTGCGTTAAAGTATATCTTTCAAAAGCGGGAACCGGTTTTGGACCGCACAATTGGCGCAGGCGGTGCCGACTTATTCTCCACCGGCAATAAGGCACGAAATGGCGCCTTCACAGCAGTGTGAAGGCCCCGGATAGAAGAAATCACTGCGCTCAAAAATGGACGCAAGGATAAGTTTCCGGATTCTACGCTAACGACTCTGGTCTCCAGTGTCGCTATCTTCAATCATCTAATAAAGCAATCAGAAAACATCAAAAGACACAGTTCTATTTGAATGTGTTGATGGGACAACTTTGTTTTTTATCAGATGAGTATGAGAAATATTGGTGTTGGAGGTTCTCGTGAGTATAAACTTCAGATCATCGGGTATATTTGCAGAGCGTATGTCAACACGGCGCATTCTTGTAGCAGGCGGTGCCGGATTTCTTGGCTCTCATCTCTGCGAGCGTCTTCTGAATGAAGGAAACTTCGTCATCTGCGTCGATAATTTTTCGACGGGACGGCTTGAGAACCTGCGCAATCTCCTGCGTTACGACACATTCAGCTTCGTGCGCCACGATATCGTCAACCCGATCGATCTGCCGGTAGACGAGATTTACAATCTCGCATGTCCTGCATCGCCGCCGCATTATCAGGCCGATCCGGTACATACGATGAAGACAAGCGTTATCGGCTCGCTCAACCTGCTCGAGCTAGCAGCGCATTACCAGGCCCGGATTTTTCAGGCTTCGACTTCGGAAGTCTACGGCGACCCGCAGACGCATCCGCAGCCGGAAGCCTATTGGGGCAATGTGAACTCCTTCGGCCCCCGGTCCTGCTATGATGAAGGCAAGCGCTCGGCCGAAACGCTGTTCTACGATTTTCACAAGCAGTATGGCGTCGATATCCGTATCGTGCGCATCTTCAATACCTATGGCCCGCGCATGCGGCCCGACGATGGGCGCGTCGTGTCGAACTTCATCGTTCAGGCGCTCAAGCGCGAAGACATCACCATCTATGGTGACGGCTCGCAGACCCGCTCCTTCTGCTATGTCGATGACCTGATCGAGGGCTTCAGCCGGTTGATGAGCAGTCAGGTCCGCAAGCCCGTCAATCTCGGCAATCCAGGCGAGTTCACCGTGCGTGAACTGGCCGAGCAGATCATTGCGCTGACAGGCTCGTCCTCGCGCATCGTCTATCGTCCTCTGCCCACCGATGATCCGCGCCAGCGGCGCCCGGACATCATGCTCGCCAAGCGCGAGCTTGGCTGGGAGCCGCAAATTGCGCTGGCCGAAGGACTGAAGCAGACGATTGCCTATTTCGAACGCCAGCTGGTCCGGCCATCGGGTGAGCTTTTCGAGGTGGCGAGATGACCCGGCGGAGCATACTTGTTACCGGCGGCGCAGGCTTCATCGGCAGCCATACGGCCAAGCTTCTGCACGAGAGCGGATTTTCGCCGGTCGTCTATGACAACCTGTCGACGGGTCACCGGTCTTCTGTGCGCTGGGGCGAGTTTGTCGAGGGCGACACGCTTTCCCAAGATCAGCTTGTCGCTGCGATCAGGACCTTTGATCCGGCAGCCATCATCCACTTTGCAGCCTCTGCCTATGTGGGTGAATCCGTCACAGACCCGGCGAAATATTATCGCAACAATGTCGGCGGCATCCAGTCCGTTCTGGAGGCCAGTCGCCTGACCGGTGGACGCCCGATCATTTTCTCATCGAGCTGCGCCACCTATGGCATTCCGGATGTACTGCCGATCCGCGAAGGCGAAATGCAGAATCCGATCAATCCCTATGGCCGTACAAAGCTGATCGCGGAACATATGCTGGCCGACTATTCGTCAGCCTATGGCATGTCCTATGCGGCGCTGCGCTATTTCAATGCCTGCGGCGCAGATCTCGATGGCGAACTGGGCGAAAAGCACGATCCCGAAACCCATCTGATACCGCGCGCCATGCTGGCTGCGGCGGGCATGGCGGATTATCTGGAAGTCTATGGCGACGATTATGAGACGCCGGATGGCACCTGCATCCGCGACTATATTCATGTGGTCGATCTGGCGCGGGCGCATGTGCTTGCGGTCGGGCATCTTCTGAATGGCGGCAACAATCTGGTCCTCAATCTGGGAACCGGGCGCGGAACATCCATCAAGGAAATCGTGGATGCGATAGACCGGCTGACCGGGCGCACGGTACCCGTCAAAATGCGCGCGCGCCGGGCGGGCGACCCGCCCGTGCTTTATGCCGATCCGTCGGAGGCTGCGGCAAAGCTCGGCTTCCGCACGCTCCATTCCGATCTCGACACGATCATCCGCACGGCAGCGCCCTTCTTTGGGCTGGAGATGCGGATA
This sequence comes from Brucella oryzae, assembly GCF_041929965.1. Classification (NCBI taxonomy): domain Bacteria; kingdom Pseudomonadati; phylum Pseudomonadota; class Alphaproteobacteria; order Hyphomicrobiales; family Brucellaceae; genus Brucella; species Brucella oryzae. The sequence goes on from NZ_JBHEEO010000015.1 coordinate 37,285, forward strand.
TGACACGGCGCGATCTTCATCCAGTCATTGGTGGCGATACAGGCGAAACGGCACCCTTGCTGGCGCCCGTCTTCACGGGCCGCAAGCGGGTGGAATATGTGGCGGGCATCATCCTCTGGGCCCTCGCTCTCACCTATTTCTGGCAATGGTGGTTCATCAGCGCAAGGTACAATCACCTGCTGGGCTCCATTCTGGTGACGGCACTTCTGGCCTGGATCACGATCCTCCCGCTTTACTTCATCACGGTTTTCTTCCACGCTGCGCACCCGGTCGGGCCGCTGCGCATCCCTGCCGGAAGCCGCATCGCCATGGTCGTCACCAAAGCTCCGTCGGAGCCCTTCGAGGTGGTGGCCGAAACATTGCGCGCCATGCTGGCGCAGGATGTGCCGCACGATACCTGGCTTGCCGACGAGGACCCTTCACCCTCGACGCTTGCCTGGTGCCGGGAGCATGGCGTGTTCGTCTCCACGCGCAAGGGCCGTGCCGACTATCATCGGCAAAGCTGGCCGCGCCGTACCCGGTGCAAGGAAGGCAATCTCGCCTTCTTCTACGATCACTATGGTTATGAGCGCTATGATTTCGTGTCGCAGCTCGATGCCGATCACGTGCCTGAACCGGGCTATCTCTTCAACATATTGCGGCCTTTCGCCGATCCGGCTGTCGGTTATGTTTCCGCACCGAGCATTTGCGACCGCAACGCGCATGAAAGCTGGGCGGCGCGCGGACGCCTCTATGCGGAGGCCAGTATGCATGGCTCGCTGCAGGCCGGTTACAATGGCGGCTTTGCTCCGCTCTGTATCGGTTCGCACTATGCGGTGCGCACGGCGGCGCTGAAGGAAATCGGCGGCCTTGGGCCGGAACTGGCTGAGGATCATTCCACAACCCTGTTCATGAATGCGCATGGCTGGCGCGGTGTTCATGCGCTGGACGCCATCGCCCATGGCGACGGTCCGCGCACCTTCGCCGATCTCGTGACGCAGGAATTCCAGTGGTCGCGCAGCCTTGTGATGATCCTGCTGCAATATACGCCGAAGCTGATCGGCCGGCTGCCGCTGCGCCTGAAGTTCCAGTTTCTGTTCTCGCAGCTCTGGTATCCGCTCTACGCATTCTTTCTGGCGCTGGCATTCGTTCTGCCGACTGCCATCCTGGTCTATGGCGACAATTTTGTCAGTGTCACCTATCCCGACTTCCTGATGCACTTCATGCCGCTGTCGCTCGTGACTTTGGCGCTGGCATTCTGGTGGCGGTCGAGCAAGACGTTCCGCCCCGTGGACGGAAGGATCCTCAGCTGGGAAGCGATGCTGTTCCTGCTGGCCCGGTGGCCCTGGCTTCTGGCTGGAACCTGCGCAGCCCTTCGTGACTGGCTGACCGGTTCCTTTGTCGATTTTCGTGTCACGCCGAAAGGCTCTTCCGAGGTCGATCCGGTGCCGCTGCGGGTGATCGCTCCCTATGCGCTGATCGCGGGCCTCTCCATCCTGCCGGTACTCCTCATCAGGGACGCTCATGAAACGCGCGGCTTCTTCATTTTCGCCATCGTCAATGCAACTGCCTACCTGTTCCTGATGGCGATGATCGTAATCCAGCACACCCGTGAAAATCAGGTGCGGACGACGAGCCGACTCTATCAACCGGTACTGGCATGCAGTTTTACCGCACTCGTGGCCCTGACCGGCTTCACGACTGTCGAACGTGGACGCGACGGCATCGAGGCACTGAGCTGGGGCGCCAAAAGCTTCACGCTCTTCGACGACCGCTTCTCGGTTGCGGGGGCCGGTGTCGGCGGACGCGATCTCCACCGAACAATTTTCAATCCACGCTGGCGCACGGATGCCGCCGGTGCAGAGAACTAGGCGAAAGAGGCGCGACGATTATGAAGATCGCTGTCATCGGTACGGGATATGTCGGATTGGTCAGTGGCACCTGCTTCGCCACATGGGGACATGAGGTCGTCTGTGTCGACAAGGACGCCCAGAAGATCGCCCGGCTGGAGCGCGGCATTGTGCCGATCTACGAGCCAGGGCTGGACGAACTCGTGGAACGCAATTTCGCTTTTGGTCGGCTCAGCTTCACGACCAATCTGGCGGAAGCGGTCAAGGGCGCAGAGCTTGTCTTCATCGCAGTCGGCACACCGGCGCGTGCCGGGTATGGCGATGCCGATCTGTCCTTCGTCTATATGGCCGCTCGCGAGCTTGCGCCCTTGATCGACGACCACAGTGTCGTGGTGATCAAGTCTACCGTTCCGGTCGGCACCGGCGATGTGGTGGACAAGATCATCGGCTCGGTTCGCAGGCCCGGCACATTCTCCGTGGCATCCAATCCGGAATTTTTGCGCGAAGGCGTCGCCATCCGCGATTTCCTGGAGCCGGATCGTGTCGTCATCGGCGTGGAGGACGAACATGCGCGTTCCATGCTTGTCGCCCTTTATGCGCTGCCGCTCGAAGCCGCAAAGACGCCCATCGTCATCACGCAGCGCCGGACATCGGAACTGATCAAATATGCGGCCAATGCCTTTCTCGCCACCAAGATCACCTTCATCAACGAACTGGCGGATCTGTGCGAGGAAGTCGGCAGTGATGTCACTGAGCTTGCGCTTGGCATTGGACTGGACAAACGCATCGGCGCCAGTTTTCTCAACGCGGGGCCGGGTTATGGCGGCTCCTGTTTCCCGAAGGATACGATTGCGCTGTTGCGTACCGCTCAGAATCACGGGGTTGCTCTGCGGCTGGTCGAGGAAACGGTCACCGTCAACGAAGCGCGCAAGCGCCGCATGGCATTGAAGGTGCTGGATGCACTCGGCGGCAGCGTCGAAGGCCGGACGATTGCCGTTCTCGGTCTGACGTTCAAGCCCGATACGGATGATATGCGTGATGCGCCTTCCATTCCGCTTATCGAAACCTTGCAGCGTTTCGGCGCCAGCATCCGGGCCTATGATCCGGCCGGAATGGAGAATGCGCGCGGCCTTCTCAGCGATGTCGAGTTTTGCGACGACCCCTATGAATGTCTGAACACAGCCGATGCGGCGGTGGTCGTGACCGAATGGGACAGCATTTGCAGGCTTGACCTCGTTCGGGTGAAACGGGTCATGCGCGACGCGGTGCTCATCGACCTGCGCAATGTCTTTTCACCGGCGATTGCCGGGAATCTGGGCTTCAGGATTTCGACAATCGGCCGTCCCGTTCAACTGCGGCAGGAAACAAAACCAACAAACGTTCTGCCGCACGCGCGCATCCGTCAATCGCAAGAATCCCTGGCGGGTGCGCGCAACCTGAAGGTCGTGGGAGGTTCAAATGAAACATTCGATGTTTGAAGGCCAACGGTCCCGGTATGGCTGGCGCACGGACAGGAGCAGAGGCGTTCTCACACTCTTTGTCCTGCTGGCCGGGCTCGGCACGCCAGCCGGTGCAGCAACGGCTACGGCGGATAGTTTGCCTGATGGTGCCCGTGTGATGACGCCTGCCGAGCTTTACATACTCTATCGGGACAAGAACTGGCAGTGGGCTGATGGCGCCGGACGGATGGAAAGCCAGAACCGTCGTTTCACCGCTCGTGTCGATGGCGAGAAGGGCAAGGCATGGGCCGAAGGCCGCTGGCGGATCACGTGGGCGGGTCAGATGTGTTTCGATGCGAAATGGCATCTGGCCGAGGGCGTTTTCCCGAACAAGACCTGTTTTTCCCATCGTATCGCTAATGGGACGATCTATCAGAAACGCGAGCCGGACGGTGTCTGGTATGTCTTCCGCCATGCTGAGGGAAACAAGGATGACGAGGCCCGCAAGCTCATCTCCATCAAAACGATAACGCCAAAAACGGAAGCGCTTGAACTGGCGCTGCCCGTCGCGCAATCGCCAACGCAATAAAGGAGGCGGCGATGAAAACCTCATACAAATTAGCAACGGCCATTCTTTGCGCTGGACTGCTTTCAACCGCTGTTTACGCGGCGAGCGGTGTCTCGGGCGCCAATGTCGATACCCGCAATATGTTCCACGACAAGCGCCCGGTCATTACCCCGCAATCCATCACGTTCGGGGCCTATGATCCGCACGGGGATTTCACCAACGATCCCAATTCCCGCATCGAGCATCTGTTCCTGCCGTGGGAAGATGTGGACCTGACGAGCCTTTCGGCGGCGGACGCCTATGCGCAGGAACGGGGCCGTGAATTGTTGATTACCGTGGAGCCATGGTCATGGGCCCGCGACTGGCGCGTTGCGCCGGATGATCTGCTGAGCGGTATCGTGCGTGGCCGCTACGATTCAAACATGGCTGCGGTCTGTTCCGCAGCTTCGAAGCTGAAAAGCCCCGTCACCATTCGCTGGGCGCAGGAAATGGACGATAAGACGGGCCAGTTCACCTGGTCTTACTGGTCGGCGCAGGGATATGTCCGCGCCTATCAGCATGTCGTCAGTGTCTGCCGCAAGTCATTGCCGCGCGCCAAATATATGTGGTCGCCGAAGGGGGAGGAGGGGCTGGAGGCCTATTATCCGGGCGACGGCTATGTCGACGTAATCGGCCTGTCGGTGTTCGGCTACGAACCCTACGATATGCTGGAACTGGGACGCGCATCTACCTTCGTCGAACGGGCGAAGCCGGGCTATGACCGGGTGGTGGGCTTCAAGAAGCCGATTGTTATCGCCGAGCTTGGCTATGAGGGAAGTGACGCCTATGTCCGCGCCTGGGCGCAGGAGACCAACAAGCCGCAACCCGAATTTCCGGAACTGACAGCGACTGTCTACTTCAATGACCGCGAAGTCTATCCGTGGCCGCGTGGCGTCGGTCGGCCTGACTGGCGGGTTGCAAACCATCCGCTCGATTGAGCTCAAAGCGCGGATCAACACCCGCTTCAACGTCTGAACAGGAATACGACAATGTTTTCGATCCGTTTGAGAACCGTCAGCGCGGCACTGTCCGTGCTTCTTCTGGCAGGCGCTGCCGATGCGGCGCCTGTGCCCAAAACCGGGCCCAAAACCGAAGATCCGGTCGCTATCAAGGCTGCTGCGGCGTTGCCACTATCAGCCGAAGCGCTTGAGGCGCTTTATTCCGGAAAAACATGGAAATGGAAGGATGGCGGCGGCTATTTTTCTGCCGACAGACACCGTTTCATCGCCTGGACGCAGAAAGGCAGGGCGTGGTCTTATGGACAGGGAAGCTGGTATGCTACCAATCGCGGCAAGCTTTGTTTGCAGGCTTATTGGGTCAACAAGATGGATGGCGGCAGCAATATCACTTGTTTCATCCACCGCGCGAAAGATGGCGTGATCTATCAGAAGCGCTCGCTGGGCGGCAGCTGGTATGTCTTCCGCAGCAATCCGCCACGCCCGACCGATGAGGCCGCCAAGCTTTTGCGCGGTGACCGTATAAGCAAGGGGCTGGCAATCATGAAAGCCAAGGCGAGATGATCGCCAGGCAAGCATGCCGGCTCGCTGACCTGTATTGAGTTCTGGCGAGCCGGTATGGCTTGGACTACATTCCGAAAACCGTTTTACGCCGGTCGGTGCTCTAATCGCGGATGAAGCAGCGGGATTTCTGCCCGAAGCCGCTTGGCGTGCACACATAGGGCGTACCGGTCGCATATTGCGATGCGGAAACCTTGACGACTTTCGCGGATGCAGGCTTGTTGTATCGTACTTCGCTATTCACCTTGTACTTGGCGAGATAAACGGAAACCGTTTCGCTTTTCTGCTTGCGGGTGTCCTTGGCTTCTGCGCCTGCCGTCAGGCAAAAGGAAGCGGACAGTCCAACGACGACAGCGGCAGCCCATTTCAAGCTTTCGCGGCGCACAGCATATGCAAATACATTGTTCATGCGATTGCCTCCGGTTGTTATGACCGTGCTTTCTATCGGATGCGTTTTAATATTCTGTCCGGATTTTCATGAAAATTTTCATCAAATGGGATGCAGCCAATTTGTTTATAGACCAGTCTGAATTGTTATCTGGCTGATAGTATTCCGGCTTATTTTGATTTTATACGCGCAAATGCTAATATCAGCACAGGGGGCTTAGGTTGCCATCCCCGCGCTTGAGCCACCCGGTTGGTTTAGGGAGTTGCCATGACATCCCCGAGCGACAAGGCCACGCGTAATTTGAAGCCCGAATTTGTGGAGCGCCGCCGGTCAGCGCGCGTGCCGCTTGCGCCGCTTGGAGAAGATGCCCGAAGCGCCAATATTCTAACTCCACTTGTCTTTACGACCGAAGAGCTCGAACCCAGCGCGCAGTTTCCTGCATGGCAACAGCACGTGACTCATCTCTATGATGTGCGGATGCCGGAGGATGTCAGCATCGAAGACGGCTTTGCTGTTACCCAGAAAGTCTGGGATCTGCGCGGCATGCTGCTTGTGGAGCAGAGTGTGCCGCCGTTCAGCTACGAGCGTACGGCGGAAAAAGTTCGTTTTAGCCCAATCGACCACTGGCAGGTCAGCTTTTTGCGCAGCGGCCGCACATGGACGGCCGTGGACGGCGGTGTGGCAGAAAACGAGCCTGGCATGATCAATATCCGTTCCTTTGGCTATCCGTTTCGAGGGCGGGCATTGGCAACGGAAGCAGTGCTGCTGATCATTCCCGTCGACCAGTTTGCCGCTCTGGGCGGCATGCCGGAAGCGTGCAACAATGCGACGCTGGGAGGTTATCGCGCCAAGCTGCTGATCGATTTCGTATCGACGATCCAGGCGGGGCTGGGCCATATAACAAGCGAAGAGTTGCCGGAACTGCGCGACGCTCTCCGGCAGGTCGTGTTCGATACGATCGCTCCGCTGGTGACGGAAAACGATGCGAGCGAACACAATGCCTGTCTTGGGGCCTCTCTGGGGCTGATGACCAAAGCCAGGCGTTTCATCCAGAAAAATCTCCTGTCCCGCGAACTCACACCTGATGCTCTCAGCAAGGAGCTCGCGATCTCACGCACCCATCTTTATCAACTGTTCGAAGGCTCGGGCGGGGTGCTCAACTATATCCGCCAGAAGCGATTGCTCGCGGCACATGAAATGCTTGCGGATGCATCGAACAACCGAAAAGTATCAGATATTGCACAACTATTTGGCTTCGATACAGCGGCCAACTTCACGCGGGCCTTCACCCAACATTTCGGCTATAGCCCGAGCAATGTTCGCAAGTCGCTATCGCGAAACGATGGCATGGCCGGCAGCCAGCCTGACGCGAACCGCTCCCTTACTTTCTCAAATCTGCTGCGAACATTGTCCATGTTCGATAAATGATGGCGTACAAGAATGAGCGTTTCTGTTTGACTGGCAGTTGGACAGAAAACGGTTTCTCTGGTGCTTGCTTTTGCGCAAAATATTGCGGACGTTGTTTTGGGACTCTCTTTTGGGAGAACACATGGGAGGAAAGACATGCAGCATTACAGGCAGCATCACAGACTGAAATCGCTTTCCCTTGCCGCAGTCATTGCCGTTGCGGGCCATCTGCCTTCGGCCTACGCGGCATCACCAGCGCCGGCGGAAGGCCAGAATGGCATGGTGGTCACGGCCCAGCACCTTGCCTCGCAGGTCGGTATCGATGTGCTGAAGAACGGCGGCAATGCCGTCGATGCCGCGGTCGCGGTCGGCTATGCGCTGGCGGTTGTCTATCCGACGGCTGGTAATCTTGGCGGGGGCGGCTTCATGACCATCCGCTTCAAGGACGGAAAGAGTACTTTTCTCGATTTTCGCGAGCGCGCGCCGCTCGCCGCCACCAAGACCATGTATCTGGACAAGGATGGCAAGCCGGTTGAAGGCGCCAGCACTGAAACTTATCTGGCCATCGGCGTGCCGGGAACAGTGGCTGGCCTCGAGGAAGCACGCGAAAAATACGGCACCCGCAAGCGTGAGGAATTGATCGAGCCGGCACTGAAACTTGCCAGGGACGGCTTTACGCTGGAGCTGGGCGATATTCTCTCCTTTGCCGATGGCAATGAAAGACTGGCGAAAGACCCGGCAGCTGCCAAGATCTTCCTGAAAGACGGAAAACCGATTCCCTTGGGTGAAAAGCTTGTCCAGCCGGATTTGGCAAAGTCGCTTTCGGCCATTTCGGAAAAAGGCCCGGCAGTCTTCTATCAGGGCGATATTGCCGATCTGATCGTCAAGTCGAGCAAGGAAAATGGCGGCATTCTCGCCAAGGCCGATTTCGAGCAATACAAGGTCCGCGAGCTGGAACCGGTCAAGTGCAGCTATCGTGGCTATGACATTGTCTCATCGCCGCCGCCTTCGTCGGGTGGACTGATCATCTGTGAGATCCTGAACGTGCTTGAGGGCTATCCGATTTCCTATCTGGGTTACGGCTCGGCAGAAACCACGCGTTTGATGGTGGAAGCGATGCGCCATGCCTATGTGGACCGCAACACGGCATTGGGTGACCCTGATTTCGTCGATAATCCAATCGAGAAGCTCACCAGCAAGGCCTATGCTGCAGAAATCCGTGGCCGCATCGATCCTTATCGCGCTGGTGTCAGTGAGGCTCTCAAGCCAGCCGAATTCAAGGAATCCAACGAGACCACGCATTATTCCATTGTGGACAAGGACGGCAATGCGGTTGCCGTGACCTATACACTGAACGGATCGTTCGGCACGGCCAAAGTGGCCGAAGGCACTGGCATTCTTCTCAACAACGAGATGGACGACTTCACCATCAAGCCGGGCGTGGCCAATCTCTATGGCCTCATACAAGGCGAAGCCAACGCCATCGAACCACGCAAGTCACCACTGTCCTCGATGAGCCCGACCATCGTGTCGAAGGATGGTAAACCGTTCATGGTTATCGGCAGCCCCGGCGGTTCGCGCATCATCACGATCACGCTTGAAGCGATCATGAATGTCATCGATCACGGCATGGACATTCAGGAAGCGATTGACGCTCCGCGCATTCATCACCAGTGGTTGCCTGACCGGGTCTATACGGAAGCGAACGCGCTTTCGCCGGATACGATCCGGTTGCTGACCGGTATGGGCTACACCGTCGGCGAGGACCATGACTGGCCGGTCTGGGGTGAGGCCGCAGGCATTCTTGTCGGCGGCAAGAATATGGCAGCCATCGAAAAGGGCGGCGACAACCGCTATTATGGCGCCATAGACAGCCGCGCCGTCGCTGGTGCTGCCATAGGCTACTAAACTCAACCACTTCGGCGGTAGCTGAAGGCATAGGAGCGAGGAGACGAGATGACGTTACGTCTCCTCGCTATTGAGTCTGATCAACCAGCGCTTCTGTCGGTTATCCGTGCAGTCTTCAATATTTCGATCACCATTTCCGATGCCTTGTTGAGCGAACCGACCGGCAGAAACTCGTAAATCGAGTGGAAGTTGTGCGCGCCGCAGAACAGGTTAGGGCATGGCAGTCCTTTTTCGGACAGCACCGCACCATCATAACCGCCGCGCATCGGCAGCGGTGTCGGTGTCACGCCTATTGCCTTCATGGCCTGAAGGGCAAGCACGACCGGGTAGCGATTTTCGCCCTGCAGGCTCTCGGCGGCATTCCGGTAGACAGCCTTGTAGTCTACGTGAACCGTGCCCTCGCCATGGAGCTGGTTGAAACTTGCGGCGAGGTTTTCGATGAACGCACGACGTGTTTCGTAACCGTCCTTCGTGAAATCGCGGATGTCGATAATCAGGCTTGTCTCCGCAACGGTCCCCTGAATGCCCTTGGCCCAATAATAGCCTTCGGTGCCTTCCGTATATTCCGGGCGTTCGCCGCCCGGCATCATTGAAATGAATTGCTGGGCATAGAGAATGGCATTGCGCAACTTGCCCTTGGCCGACATTGGATGGGCTGGCTGGCCCTTGAAGGTAAGGCGGAATTCACCGGCGTTCCAGTTCTCATACACGATCTCGCCAGCCGCACAGCAATCGAGCGTATAGGCGAAATCGGCGTTCAGGGACGCGACGTCGAGCGCCTTGGCTCCGAGCAACCCGATTTCCTCATCGGGAACGAAGACGACCTTCACTGTGCCGTGTTCAATCTCGGGATGGGCGGTCAGGACCTGCATGGCATGCATGATCTCGGCGATGGCGGATTTGTTATCTGCGCCGAGCAGGCTGGTGCCGTCCGTCACGATGATCCTGTCCCCGACATAACGTTCCAGTTCCGGGAATTCGGCAAGCCGCATGACGGTGCCGGTTGTTTCATTGAGCAGGATATCCCCGCCCCGATAATCGACCACATGAGCGCGGGTGTCGGTCGTATATTCGCTGGACGTATCGAGATGGGCGACCCATGCAATCGTCGGATACTGCCGATCGGCATTCGGGACATTGGCAGGCAATGTGCCGACGACGATTGAATGGTCACGCTCTTCAACTTCCATGCCCATGGCGCGCATTTCGCTGGCGAGCAGTCTGGCGAGATCGGTCTGTCCCTCGCTTGACGGAAGTTTGCCTGCATTCGGCACGGCGGTCGTGTTGATACGGGTATAGGCTAGAAAGCGGTCTACGATATCCATCATATTTTCTCGGCTAGAGCATTTCCAGCAAAAGTGCGAAGCGGTTTTGCGTCGGATAATGCGTAAAAACAAATAGATAGAGCATTTTCAGCAATTCAGTTTAGGCTTGAAATGCTCTATTGGTCTGAAACGGCCCGGATTCCATGCGGGCGTGAAAGAAGAATAGCGGGCATTTAGGCCCGCTACCCGGCATTCATCACCAGTCATCAAACCGGCGGAGGACGAAGCCTATTCTTCGATGTCGACATCTTCGAAAAGATATCCGCCAAAAGGATCAATGCGGAAGTCTTTGACTTTCTTGCTGATCGGCTGTTCAACGATCTGATGCGCGATTGTCAGCCAGGGAGCCTGTTCCTTGAAGACAACCTGCGCCTGTTCGTAAAGCTTGGTGCGCTCGGCCTGATCGGTGGTCAGCTTGGCCGCCTGAATGAGCTTCTCGAAATCCTGATCGCACCAGTTTGCGCGGTTGGCGCTGCCGATGGCCTGACAGCTCAGAAGGGCGGCGAGGAAATTGTCGGGATCGGCAATGCCGCCCGTCCAGCCAAGCATGACGGCGCCATCACGGTCCTTTTCCAGCGAACGCTTGAGATATTCACCCCAGTCATAGGTGACAATTTCCGCCGTTACGCCCACCTTGGCGAAGTCGGACTGAATGAGTTCGGCTGCGCGGCGCGCGTTCGGCATATAGGGCCGCTGCACGGGCATGGCCCAGATCTTCATCTTCAGATCCTTGACGCCCGCTTCATCGAGCAGCTTGCGCGACTGTTCGGGGTCGTAAGCGTCATCCTTGACGTTCTTGTTATAGCCCCAGACGCTTGGCGGCAGCGGATTGACAGAAGGAACTGCCGAGCCGAGATAGACTGCATCGATGATCGCGGCCTTGTTGATTGCCATGTTCAGCGCCTTGCGGACGCGTACATCGTCAAATGGCTTTTGCTGGGTATTGTAGGCGAGGAAGGACAGGTTCAGACCTTCCTTGTGCAGCATTTCGACAGCCGGGTCCTTCTTCATCTCCGCAATATCGGCAGGGTTGGGAGCGGCAATGACATGGCATTCGCCCGACTTCAGCTTCTGATAGCGCACTGCCGCATCCGGCGTGATTGCAAAGATGAGATTGTCGATCTTCTGCTTGCCTGCCCAGTAGTCGGGATTGGCCTGATAGCGGATAGCGCTATCCTTCTGATAGGCGACGAACTGATAAGGGCCGGTTCCGACTGGCTGCTGGCTGAACTCCGCAATACGGCCTTCCGCGACGAGCTTGTCAGCATATTCCTTGGATTGAATGACGGCGAATGTCAGCGACAGCGTCGAGATAAAGGTCGCTTCGGGATGCGCCAGCACGAACTTGACCGTGTGATCGTCGATCTTTTCGATTTTCTCGATCAGCGAAGGAAAGGAATAGGCCCCGAATTGCGGCCATGCGCCCTGATTGTAGTAAGGATTGTCCTTGTTTCCCTGACGGTCGAAAGTAAAGATGACGTCGTCAGCATTGAATTCTCGCGTTGGGGTGAAAAAACTCGTGGTGTGAAACTTCACGCCCTTGCGCAGATGAAACGTATATTCCTTGCCGTCGGCAGAAACGTCCCAGCTTTCCGCGAGGCCGGGCTCCAGCTCGGTTGAGCCGCGCTTGATCTTGATAAGCCCGTTGGACACATTGCGCGCCGATGCGTCATATACGGCGCCGGATGTCGTCTGCGCCGCATCGAACATTTCAGGAGATGCCTCGGAGCAATAGATCAACGTCTTGGCAAAGACCTGTCCGACTGCCGTGCTGTTGAGCGCAGCCGCAATCAGCGCGGCTGAAAATAGTTTTCCGTATGTATTCATGAGGCTGCATTCCCTTGCTGGCGACGCGACCGACCTTTGGCGGTGTTGTTGTTCAGTATCGACTTTTCGAGATGATTCTAAACAGCGGTGCAATTTTATATGAGCGCGCAAAGGCTAGTGAAGCAAGCTCAAAAGGTTCGGAAACATGCATAGAAATGGTTTAACCGGCGCTTCCGGTTCCGGGAATTTCGGGGATCATCTGACGCAGCAGGTTCCGCAGGATGGATCGTACGGCGACGGTGGCTGCAGACTGTTCGCGGTCGCGGGGGGTGATGAGGCGCACCTCGCGCACAATTGCCGGGTCTGTCAGCGGGCGGGCCACAATGCCGCGACCACGCAGGGCGGTGAAGGCATAGGCGGGTAGAACGGCGATACCGGCATTGACCTCAACTAGCGACAACACCGAGTGAATCTGGTTTACCTCCATATGCGGTCGAAGCGCCAGTTTTGCCTGTTCGAAGCCGATTTCGGTCAAAAGCCGGATGTTGCTTTTCTGGGTAAGCGTAATGATGGGCTGGTTGTCGAGTTCTGTCCAACGGACCTGCTCATGCCCGGCAAAATCGTGATGGGGCGACACGAAAATCATCAGCTGATCGCGCAGTGCCGTCTGGCTTTCAACATCCGAGTCCTCACCGGAAAAGGTGCCGACGCCAAGATCGCAACGCCCGTTGCGAACCTGTTCGATGACGATATCCGGCCCGACATCCTCGATCTTGATGACGAGGTTGGGATGTTCGTCAGCCACACGGCGAACCAGACGCGGAAGCACTGTCGTGCACAGCAATGGCGGGGCGGCGATGCTGACCTGACCGCGCCGCAATTTCCCCAGATCGCGCACCACTTCGGCGGCGCGATCAATTTCGGCAAGACCGGCAAGCGCACCTTCGGCAAAGGCACGTCCGGCGTCCGTCAGGCTGACGCGCCGCGTCGTCCGGTCGAAAAGCCGCGCGTCCAGCACCGTCTCCAGATCGCGGATAGTGTGGGAAAGATTGGCCTGGGTCGTCCTGACGCGTTCGGCTGCGCGGGAAAAATTTCCCAGTTCGACCACGGCCTGAAAACATTCAATCTGGCGGAGAGTGGGGCGCATCGGCTCACTTATGAGTTTTTGTTTATGAATATATTCTACTTACAAGACTTCCCGAATGAAAGAAAGTAAGGCTCGATCAGGAAGACGCGGGTTTTGGAGTGACCCGCCCCCGAAGCGAGGATTCCGATGAAATATGACCGTCAGAACGCCAAGGCCTATTCGCGCGCTACGATGCGCGGTATCTGGGCTGCGGCAAACACGCCTTTCAATCAGGACGGATCGATCGATGAAGGCGGCTTTCGCAAGAATGTCGACCACTGGATTAACGATCTGGGTATTGACGGACTTTTCGTCGCGGGAAAGCAGGGCGAATTCTTCTCCATGTCGGTTGACGAGCGCAAGCGCATGTTCGATCTGGCTGTCTCGGCAGTAGGTGACAAGGCGCAGACGATCATGTCCTGCTCGGACCAGAACATGGACGTGGTTATCGATCTGGCCAAGCATGCGCAGGCCTGCGGCGCGGACTATATCGTCGTCCATGCACCTGTTCTGCATTTCCTGCGCGCGCAGGATGAAACGCTACTGCGCTACTATGAAACCATTGCCTCGAAGGTGGATATCGGCCTTGCACTCTGGTCGCATCCTGACAGCGGCTATCTGATGAGCCCGGAGCTCTGCAATCGTCTGGCCGATATCGAAACGGTCGTCGCGATCAAATATTCGGTCCCGCGCGACATGTATCGCAAGCTCACGGAACTTGCTGGCGACCGCATTCTGGTCTCGACCGCATCGGAAGACGAATGGCTGGATAATATTCTCGAACTGGGCTGGCAGCTTTATCTCTGCTCTTCGCCGCCCTATACGCTGCAGACCAAGTTTGATCGCCGCATGCGCGATTATACCGATCTGGCCTTTGCGGGCAAAGAGGCCGAGGCGCGCGCCGTCTGGCAGAGCCTTGAGCCTGTCCGCCATGCCTTCAAGTCGACGCGACCGGCTGAAAAGCCCACTTCGCACCAAAAATATTGGCAGGAGCTGCTCGGTCAGGTTGGTGGGCCTGTTCGCGCGCCGATGCTTGAACTGACCGATGCCGAAAAACGCGCAATCCGGGAGGCATTTGACGGCTGCGGTCTCAAACTGTCCTGATCGAACCGAAAAGGGGAACAAGAATGACAAAACTCAGCGCCTTTAATTTTCAAAAATGGATCGATGAACACAAGCACCTGCTGAAGCCGCCTGTCGGCAATCAGCTGGTGTTCAAGGATGCGGACCTGATGGTCACGGTCGTCGGTGGCCCGAACAAGCGCACCGATTACCACGACGATCCGGTCGAGGAGTTCTTCTACCAGCTCAAGGGCGACATGCTGCTGAAGCTGCACGACACGTCGACGGGCGAATTTTACGATGTGCCGATCCGCGAGGGCGATATCTTCCTTCTGCCGGCGCATATCCGTCATTCGCCGCAGCGCCCGCAGGAAGGCTCCATCGGTCTGGTGATCGAACCGGCCCGTCCTGAAGGCGCTCTTGATGCCGTCGAATGGTATTGCTTTGAATGCAGCGGCCTCGTCCATCGCGCCGAAGTGGATCTGGAATCCATCGTCGAGGATCTGCCGCCGCTCTACGCTGCTTTCTACAACGATGAGAAACTGCGGACCTGCCCACATTGCAACACCGTCCACCCCGGCAAGAACCCGCCGGAAGGTTGGGTTGCGCTCTGATGAGGCATGCCCGGCGGAACTGCCGGGCGCCCATCCATAAAAAGACAAGGGGAAATGAAATGAAAAACAAACTCCTGATGATTGGCCTGCTGGCGGGGCTGACGACTGGTGCTGCCGCTGCCGAACCGGTCAAGATTGGCGTGATAACGACCTTGTCAGGTCCGGGAGGTTATCTCGGTCAGGACGTGCGCGATGGCATGAAGCTCGCCATCGATGCCGAAGGCGGCAAACTCGGTGGTGTGCCGGTTGAACTGAAGGTCGAGGACGACGCCGCCAAGCCTGGAAACGGACGTCAGATCGCCGAGCGGTTCATGTCGGAGGACGGCGTCAAGCTGTTTACCGGCATCATCTTCTCGAATGTCGCCGGTGCAACGGTGCCGGATATCATCGATAATGACGGTATTTATATCAGTGCCAATGCCGCGCCGTCGAACATGGCGGGCAAGGGCTGCGATGCGAATTACTTCGTGGTTTCATGGCAGAATGACTCGCTCCATGAGGCATCGGGCATTGCTGCGGAACAGGAAGGTTTCAAGCGCGCCTTCATTCTTGCGCCGAACTATCAGGCGGGCAAGGATGCACTGGCAGGCTTCAAGCGCCGGTTCAAGGGCGAAGTTGTCGGTGAAATCTATACTCAGCTCGACCAGACCGACTATTCGGCTGAGATGGCGCAGATTCGCGCTGCAAACCCCGATGTGGTTTTCCAGTTTCATCCGGGCGGCATGGGCATTGCGTTCATGCGCCAGTATCAGCAGGCTGGTCTTCTCGGCAAGATTCCAATGGTTCTTTCCGAACCTTCCAGCGATGCTGTGATTCTTAAATCGTTGGGTGACGCTTCGGTCGGAATCATGGCGACCAGCCACTGGAGCCCGGATATGGACAATGCCGCGAGCAAGGAACTCGTGGCAAAGTGGAAGGCCGCTTATCCTGACCGGCCTCTGACCTATTATGGCACGCAAGGCTACGACGTGGCTCGTCTGATTGCTTCTGCCTTGAAGCAGACCGGCGGCGTTGACGATATGGATGCGGTGCGCGAAGCACTGCGGAAGGCTGACTTCCAGTCGGTACGCGGCAATTTTGCCTTCGGTCCAAACCAGCATCCGTTGCAGGACTGGTATCTGCTTGATGTCGTCAAGGGTGAGGATGGCAATCCGACCACCAGGATCAAGAAGAAGCTGATCGAAAATTACGGTGATTCCTATTCTGCAGAGTGCAAGCTCTGACAGCCACCGTCCGGCGCGCGCGAAAGCGCGCGCCGCGCTTCTTTTCATTTCTCATGAAGGTCGTTTTCTCCAATGACACTCATCTTCGAGCAGCTTTTGAATGGCCTTCTCTACGGCGTCATGTTGTTCCTTCTGGCGGCAGGGCTGACGCTGATCTTCGGGATCATGGGCGTCATCAACCTTGCTCACGGCTCGCTCTACATGATCGGTGCGTTCATCGGCACCTGGGTGGCCGTGCAGACCGGGAATTTCTGGTTAGGCCTGCCTGCAGCCATTCTGGCCGCGACGATTGCCGGTATCGTGATCGAGCTTGGCATCATGCGAAAGCTCTATCAGCGCGATCATCTGGATCAGGTGCTGGCGACTTTCTCGCTCATTCTGATCTTCAATGAGCTGACCGTGCTGATCTTTGGCCGCCAGCCGATTTTCACCCAATTGCCCGCATCGCTCTCGCAGCCGATCGAGCTGTTTTCAGGCCTGAGCTATCCGCCGTTCCGGCTGCTCATCATTGTGGCTGGCCTGCTGGTCGCTGGCGGTCTTTATCTGCTCATCAACCGCACCCGCATCGGCATGCTGGTTCGTGCAGGATCGACCAATCGCGACATGGTGCGCGCGCTCGGCGTGGATATCCGCCTGCTCTACACGCTGGTGTTTGCATTGGGCGCTGCCTTTGCGGGCCTGGCCGGTTTCATGACCGGGCCGATCCTTGCCGTGCAGGTCGGTATGGGCGAGCAGATCCTGCTTGCCACCTTCGTGGTCGTGGTTATTGGCGGCGTCGGCTCGATCAAGGGGGCCTTCATCGCGGGAATCTCGCTCGGCATCATCGATACCTGCCTGCGTGCCTTCTTGCCCTCGATACTGCGTCAATTCATGGCCGGAGCCGAGGCCGACGCGCTTGGCGTGGGTATCGCCTCCATGGGTATCTATCTGCTGATGGCCATCGTTCTTCTGTTCCGCCCGAGAGGCCTCTTTCCGGTGGGAGCCTGAATCATGTCATATCGCTTTTTGTTCGTTCTTCTTGGCTGTGTGGTGCTTGCACTTTTCCCCTTTGGTGCCGAAGCGCTGGGACAGACGGCTGCGTCCAGCCTTGTCGCCCGGATCATGATCTATGCTATCGCTGCGGCCAGCCTCAATCTGATCCTCGGCTATGGCGGCATGGTTTCCTTCGGTCATGCTGCCTTCTTCGGGATCGGCTCCTATGTCGTGGGCATCCTTTATTTTCATCACGCCGAAGAGACGCTGCTTTTCGGTTTCATTCCGGGTTCCGACCAGTTTCTGATCACCGTTCCGGCGGCAATGCTGGTGGCAGGTCTTGCCGCATTGGTGATCGGAGCATTGGCACTGCGCACTTCCGGTGTGCAGTTCATCATGATTACGCTCGCCTTCGCGCAGATGCTCTTCTTCCTCTTCGTTTCGCTGAAAACCTATGGCGGCGAAGACGGTATCATCGTGCGGCGGGCAAATGATCTTTTCGGCCTCAGCCTGCGTGACAAGACGACGATGTATTACGTCATTCTCGTCTCGATGATCCTGTATTTCGCTTTCCTCTGGCGGGTCGTGCATTCGTCCTATGGCGCGGTGCTGTCCGGCATTCGCCAGAGCGAGCGGCGCATGACGGCCATGGGAATCGAAACCTATCGCTACAAGCTTTACGGCTTCGTCCTCGCCGGAATGGGCGCTGGTCTGGCGGGCGCGCTTCTCACTATTTTCATGCGTTTTGCGAGCCCGGATACGCTGCACTGGACCAAATCGGGTGAGTTGATGGTGATGGTCATTCTGGGTGGTGTCGGCACTTTCTTCGGGCCGATCTGGGGAGCGGCTGCATTCCTGATCCTCCAGACCTATCTCGCCTCCTGGACCGAGCATTGGCAGCTCGCCATGGGCATCATTCTGCTCGTCGTGGTTTTGGGAACCAAGGGCGGCATTGTCGGCGGCTGGCGTGCGCTTTGCCGTCCGTTTCGCAAAGACCGGAAAGTGGAGGTGCCCGCATGAATGCCATATTGCAGGTCCGCGATCTGGTGAAGCGCTTTGCCGGTCTGGTGGCAACGGATCATGTGACGCTCGACGTCACGGAAGGGCATATCCATGCCCTGATAGGCCCGAACGGAGCCGGGAAATCCACGCTCATCAACCAGCTTTGCGGTGAGCTGACGCCCACATCGGGAACGATCAGCCTGATGGGAGAGGATATTACCAAACTGCCGGCGGCTACACGTGTCGGACGTGGATTGGGACGCACATTCCAGATATCGACGCTCCTGAACGATATGAGTGTGCGCCAGAACATCGCCATGGCGGTGCAGGCGCGCGAGGGGCACAATTTCCGGATTCTCGACAGTCTGAAAGGCCGCAGCGCCATCTGGCGTGAGGTTGACGCAATCCTTGCCGGGAGCCGTCTGGCCAATCACCCGGAGAAGCTTGCAGGCGATCTGTCGAGCGGTGGGCGCAAGCAGCTGGAACTGCTGATGGCACTGGCCGGAAAGCCGAAGCTTCTGCTTCTCGACGAGCCGATGGCTGGACTCGGTCACGTCGAAAGCCAGGAAATGATCGAGCTTCTTCAGGGATTGCGCGGCAAGGTTTCGATGCTGCTTGTCGAGCACGACATGGAGGCGGTGTTTGCGCTGGCTGACCGCATATCGGTGCTGGTCTATGGCCGTGTCATCCTCACGGGCACGGTGGAAGACATAAGGGCGAGCGAAGCTGTGCGGGAAGCCTATCTCGGCGGGGAGGAGGAACTGTGCTGAAAATCGAAGGACTTCAGGCCGCCTATGGCCATTCTCAGGTATTGTTCGACGTCTCGCTGGAAGTGAATGAGGGGGAACTGGTCACGCTCATGGGCCGCAATGGCATGGGCAAGACCACCACCATACGCACATTGATGGGTCTCCTCGCCCCCAAAGGGGGGCAGGTCCAGATCGCAGGGCGCGACACGACCAGCTACAGCCCGGAAAAAGTGGCGCGTCTGGGTGTCGGTCTTGTGCCGGAGGGACGGCAGATTTTCCCAACATTGACCGTGCGGGAAAATCTGGTTGCAACCGCATCGAACCGCTGTAAGCGGCAGTCGCCGTGGGATCTCGGCAAGATATATGCGCTTTTCCCGCGTATGCAGGAGCGGGCGGACCAGACGGCGGGCACGCTTTCGGGCGGTGAGCAGCAGATGCTGGCTATCGGTCGTGCATTGATGACGAACCCGCATCTTCTGATCCTCGATGAAGCGACGGAAGGTCTTGCCCCCGTCATCCGCACGGAAATCTGGCATTGCATCATGCAATTGCGCGAAATGGGCCAGTCGATCCTTCTGATCGACAAGAATATCGCGGTTTTGAAGAAGTTGGCGGATCGCCATTACATTGTCGAGAAAGGCCGAACGGTCTGGCGCGGGACGAGCACCGATCTCGAACGTGACCGTGAGCAGGTACATGCCTATGTCGGTATCTGAGACAATCGCCCTTATTGGATGGGGCGCTATCGGCAAGCGTGTTGCAGAGCTTCTGGCCGAGCGGAAAAGTGCCGTGAAGATCGGCGCTGTGGCGGTGCGTGACCGATCGGCCTCCCGTGACGGGCTGCCTGTCGGTGCCGCACTCATTGAAAATCCCGCAGAGCTTACAACCACCGGCGCAGGCCTTGTCGTGGAGGCAGCAGGACGCTCCAGTGTCCTGCCATGGGGCGAGGCGGCGCTTTCCGCCGGAATGGATTTCGCGGTTTCATCGACATCGGCTTTCGTCGACGACGCTTTGTTTCAAAGGCTGAAGGATGTCGCTGCGAGTAGCGGTGCGAAACTGATTATACCCCCCGGCGCACTGGGCGGCATCGATGCGCTTTCGGCTGCAAGCCGGCTTTCAATCACAAGTGTCGAACATCGCATCATCAAGCCGGCAAAAGCCTGGGCGGGCACGCTCGCCGCTCAGTTGATAGAGCTTGATGAAATCAGTGAGGCAACTACCTTCTTTACGGATACGGCCCGCAAGGCAGCGGATGCCTTTCCGCAAAATGCCAATGTCGCGGTGATTACCTCGCTTGCTGGCATCGGTCTCGACCGTACCCGTGTCTCATTGGTTGCAGACCCGGCAGCGCGCCTCAACATGCATGAGATCATTGCCGAGGGCGATTTCGGCAGGATGCACCTGCGTTTTGAAAACGGTCCGCTGGCGACCAACCCGAAATCGTCTGAAATGACTGCGCTCAATCTTGTCCGAGTAATCGAGAACCGGATCGCCACTACGGCAATTTAGAACCTGCTTCCCTGAAACGGGAACCGGCCTTGGAATGAAGACATGTGCAAGAATAAACATTACATGCGGCATCTGGCTGAAGAAGCGGGTTTCGACCCTGCCCGACTTGATCGCGATTACAATGCCAAGGCTACCGTTTCGCCGGAAACCTTTGCCGCCGAAATGGTGCGCTATCGCGAGGCAAGTATCGCGCCGCGGGCCGATTGGGGCCGACATTTCGACGTGGTTTATGACGAAGAAAGCGGACAACGGATCGATATTTTCGGGCCAGCTTCCCGAAGCGGGCTAAATCCGGTTTTCGTGTTCATTCACGGTGGTTACTGGCGCGCTCTGTCAAAGGAAGATTCGGCCATGATGGCAGGAATGCTCGCAACCGAAGGGATTGCGACAGTTGCTGTCGATTATCGTCTGGCGCCGGAAGTCTCCCTTGCGGAAATCACGCGGGAGGTGCGCGCTGCTCTCGCCTTCGTCTGGCATCACGGACGGGAATATGGCCTCGATCCGGACCGGATATCGGTCGGAGGAAGCTCGGCCGGTGGCCATCTCGCTGCTGCACTTCTTGCTGAGGGCTGGCAGGATGAGTTCGGTTTGCCGCAGGATGTGGTGAAGTTCGCCATGCCGGTCAGCGGACTTTTCGAGCTTGCACCCGTGGCGGCAACTTTCCCGCAGGAGTGGATGAAACTCAGTCCCGCCGATGTCGATCGGCTCAGCCCGATCCGGCATATTCCAGCGCGTGGCTGTTCGATAACCGTAGCATGGTCAGAGCATGAAGCAGACGGCTTCAAGCGCCAGTCACGCGCTTATGCCGATTGCTGGGCCGCGGCCGGTGGAGAGGTGAAGGCAATCGAGATCGCGAACCGAAACCATTACGATATTCTGATGGACTGGTGTTCGCCCGAAACCGAGATGTCGCAGGCTCTGCTCGCCGGTATTCGCAACATCGGTTCGAACGCATCCCGAAACGCGCTCTAATCGGCTTTCAAAAGAAATCGTGCGGCCGCGTGATGTTGCGCGGCTGGCGATTTCGCACGGGCAAAATTGCCAGTGCACAGGCTAACTCATGCGATAATCCTCATGGATATATGGTTTTAAGATGAATTGTCGCATGAATTAAAACATCTCATTCTGACTGTAACGATGATCTGGGCGCGGCCCGAACTTGTAGATTGCAGAGGCTTTCTGATGCAAAAATCCGATGTGCAGCTTTTCATAGGCGGTGAATGGCGCAGGACCGCCAATACGCTTCCCATTATCAATCCTGCGGACGAGACCGAAATCGGGCAGGTTGCGGTCGCGGAGCGGGAGGATCTGGAAGCGGCCCTTCAGGCAGCTTGGAACGGGTATCAGATCTGGCGCAATACGGCGCCTGCGGCTCGTGCAGCGATCATCATGAAGGCGTCGGCGCTCATGCGCGAACGGCAGGAGGAGATTGCGCGCGCAATCACGCTGGAAAATGGAAAGCCGATCAGCGAAGCCCGACTTGAGGTCATTCGCGGCTGCGAATTCTTCGAATGGGATGCTGGCGAGTGCATTCGGTTCTATGGCCGTGTTATTCCGAGCGCGCCCGGCATTCGCTATATCGTCGTGCACGAGCCTATCGGTCCGGTCGCAGCATTTGCACCGTGGAATTTCCCGATGAGCCAGCCCGCGCGCAAGATCGCAGGCGCTCTGGCTGCCGGTTGCTCCATCATCCTGAAAGCTTCCGAAGAAACGCCGACGGCGGTGACGCATATTGCACGTGCATTCGAAGATGCGGGCCTGCCTGCCGGTGTGCTGAATCTGGTTTTCGGCGTTCCCGCCGATATTTCTCAGTTCCTGATCCCGCGACCTGAGATCCGGGCTATCGCATTTACCGGGTCAACAGTCGTCGGCAAACACCTGACCGAGATCGCCGCGCGCCATATGAAACCGGCGCTGATGGAACTTGGCGGCCACGCTCCTGTCATCGTTTGCGAGGACGCCGATCCTGTCGTGGCAGGCATAGCCTCGGCGCGCCGCAAATACCGCAATTCCGGTCAGGTCTGCACCTCGCCGACCCGTTTCTTCGTGCATGAAAGCCATTATGAACGTTTCACCGCCGCTTTCATCGAAACGGCGCAATCGATCCGCGTCGGCAACGGCATGGATGAAGGGGTCCAGATGGGCCCCGTCGCCAATGATCGCCGTGTCATGGCGCTGGAAGCGCTGGTCAGCGATGCCGAAGCCAAGGGTGCGAAACTGCTTTTCGGTGGCCGGCGCCTGAAGAACAATGGCTATTTCTTCCCGCCAACGGCTCTGGCTGAACTGCCGGACGATGCCCGTGCGATGTCGGAGGAGCCGTTTGGTCCGCTGGCGCTGATCAATCCGGTAGCGTCTCTTGATGCCGCCATTGAAAAGGCAAACGCACTGCCGTTCGGCCTGGCGGCATATGGTTTCGCAAGTTCAGCGGAAAATGTGGACCGTCTGATGTCGGGTCTGGAAGCTGGAAACGTCTCGATCAACACGCTTGAGGCTTCCGTGGCCGAAACCCCGTTCGGCGGCGTCAAGGACAGCGGCCTTGGCCGCGAAGGCGGAGCCGAAGGACTGCATCATTATACGGTCGTGAAAAACGTCTCGCACCGTCTGGTGAATAGCCTCTAATCAGGCGCGTGCGCTATTTTTCAAACCCGTCGCCATCGATCACTGGCGGCGGGGCGGTCTGTATTACGGGGATGTAAGGGCCAACGTGCGGATTGCTTCCAGATGAGCGCGCATGGCCTGGTGGGCACGGTCGCTTTGTCGGGCTTCAATTGCATCGACGATTGCAAGATGCATCGCGCTTTGCTCTGTCGCGTATTCGCGTTTACGGGCCTCCCGAAAGATCGCATCATGTCTGCGCTGCCATGTCGAGCGTCCCCGGACGGAGGCGAGCGAACTGAAGATCACGGCAAGCAGCGCATTGCCGCTCGAGCGCGCGACCGCCTTGTGAAAGGCATCATCCAAACGTTCATATTCCCGCCAGTCATGAGCTGTACCCGTCGCCAGCGCAAGCTTGCGCAAGGAGGCGAGGTCATCTTGCGTGGCATATTGGGCTGCGGCAGCGGCAAGGGCTGGCTCATAGACCAGCCTTGCATCCATGAGGTCCTGAGCGGACGCGGATTCGATGATCCGGTCTATGGGCCGTTCGATGGTCGAGGCGGGAGGACCCATGAAGGTGCCCTTGCCCTGATGACGCCACACCACGCCTTCGATCTCAAGCTGTCGTAGCACCTTGCGCGTTGTTTCGCGGCTGCAGCCGAGTGTCGCCGACAAAACCCGCTCGGGTGGGATCTTATCCTGCGGGCCGAAATTCTGTTCCACCAACAGCTTCTGCATGCGTTGCATTGCTTCGGCGGTCGGAACGCGATCTGTCATCCGGCGGCACCCCATACCAATTTGCAGACCAATTGCACAGAGACCTATCCCCCACACAACGGTCAGTCAAGCTGACGAACCAATAGTGGATGAATAGATGCGCCTTGATCCTTTTTTGATTTTGATGATTGCCGCAGTTGTTCTGGCAACTCTCTTTCCCGCGACCGGCAATGCAGCCGATGTTGTCAGTATGCTGGGGACTATCGGCGTTGGCCTGCTGTTTTTCGGGCACGGAGCAGCGCTGTCTCACAGGGCGATTGTTTCGGGTTTGAAGCAATGGCAATTGCATGGATTTATTTTTGCGACGACTTTTGTCGTCTTCCCGTTGATCGTGCAGCCTTTGCGTCTCGTTCCCGAAAGCATCCTGCCACCGGATCTTGTTCTTGGTTTCATCTATTTGGGCGTTCTGCCTTCTGCAATTTCAAGCTCGATTGCCTACACCGCCATGGCAAGGGGCAATGTGCCGGCTGCGGTCTGCAATTCGGCTGGGTCGAATGTCTTCGGATTGTTGCTGACACCGCTTCTGATGACGATTTTCATGCGTTCATCGGGGTCAATCGATTTGGGACAGGCTTTGCGCGACGTGGTGGTTGAGCTGCTGCTGCCGTTCGGTCTGGGACAAGCCTGCCATCGCTGGCTCGGGCCGTTCCTTTCGACACGCAAGCACTGGCTGGAGAATTACGATCAGTCGGTGATTGTGCTGATCATATATTCGGCATTTTCTCAATCGGTCACCGCCGGGCTCTGGCAAGTCTTGCCGCCGTCGGGGCTCATTATGGCGATTGTGCTTTGCGTTGTTCTTCTGGCGGGCGTGATTGGATTTACAATGGTTGGCTCGCGCTGGCTTGGTTTTACCCGTGAAGATGAGATTGCGGCTGTATTCTGTGGGTCCAAAAAAAGCCTGGCATCCGGGCTTCCGTTAGCTCAGGTCCTGTTCGCGGGCCTGCCGGGCTTCGGCATGATCGTGTTGCCGATCATGCTCTATAACCAGATCCAGATTCTGGTGGGCGCTGTTCTGGCGCGCCGCTATGCGATGCGGGTTTCTGCATCCGCTACTGCCACGCAGACGGGTTGAACATGGCAAAAGACAAGGTGGTGCGCGACGGGCCAGCAGAATGGTTGCGCCCGTTAGACAGGCAGCCGCTTGTGATACAGGTCGCCGAGACGGTGCGGCTTGCGATCCTTGGAGGGCGATGGGGCAGAGGCGAACGCTTGCCAAACGAAGCCGATCTTGCCGACGATTTCAAGGTTTCGCGTGCAACCTTGAGAGAGGCAATCGGCATGTTGGTATTTGCCGGAATTGTCGTGCGCCGGCATGGATCCGGCACCTTCGTCCGAGAGGAGGGAAGGGAAGATGGGACTTCCTGCTCACGGACTTTGGCTATTGGCAGCGACGATCACTCAGCCGGTCATCATCCGATAGATCGCCGGTAGAGCGACAGGCAGTTTCGACAGTTTGGCGACGAGCGCATAATTCCTGCGGCCGAAAAGTGCGGGAAGATAGGCGCTCGCCTCGCGGTCGACGGTCACGGCAAACACGTTGACGCCTTTGGCGCGTGCCTCGCTGACGGCCCTGCGGCTGTCTTCAAGCGCGAAACGGCCTTCATAGTGGTCGACATCGTTCGGCTTGCCGTCGGTCAGGACCAGCAGCAGCTTCTTCCGGTTGGGCTGTTCGGCAAGCTTTGCCGTCGAATGACGGATCGCTGCTCCCATGCGGGTGTAGAAGCCGGGTTTCAACGCCGCAATCCGGTATTCGACGGCAGGCCCAAAGGGTTCGTCGAAGTCCTTCACGGTTTCGACCCGCACCCAGGAGCGGCGGCGCGAGGTGAAGGTCTGGATGGAACAGCGGTCGCCGCAGGCGGCAATGCCATTGGCCAGAACCAGAAGTGCCTCCTTTTCCACATCCAGCACGCGTCGGTTGTCGATCCACGCATCGGTGGATAGCGAGACATCGACCAGAATGGTGACGGCAAGGTCGTTTGCCTTGGGGCGGCTCATTAGGTGCACCCGGTCGCTGCCCTGACCTCCGGCGGCAAAATCGCATCGTGAACGAACCACGGCATCAAGATCGAGATCGTTGCCATCAAGCTGCGCCCGCATCAATTCGCGGCCCGGACGCAGGATTTCGAACTGGCGGCGCACCCGACGCACAAGGCTTGTGGCTACATCGTCGAGCTCGATACGGGCGTCCCGGCCTTGCGCCGGTGCTGCCAGAACGCTGCAATGATCCGGAAGATAGGTTGCCTTGCGGTAATCCCATTCGGGATAGGTCAGCTTGGCTGCGAGCAGGCTGCGATCAACGGCTTCCGGCGGCAGGTCGAGATCGAAACGGAAGCGGGCGGCGGGTCTGCCCTTGCGTTCGCCCAATGTCAGATCGTCAAGCTCATCGGCGGATTTTGCGTTCTGCTCGTCGCTGTCATCGGTTGGCCTGTCGACGTTCACCATCTCCGCCATGGCAAGGATTTTCTCGAAGCGATTGAGAATAAATGGGCTCCGGTCGGCCAGCCTTGGGTCCAGCTTCTCGCGATTGGCGATCTGCCGCCCGGTTTCGACACCTTCCGCCTTGCTGCTCTGTACCGGCTGGTCGTCGCTGTCGCGCGGAGCGGTTTCCTCGCGCCTTGTCAGTTCCGGCCAAAGCGGAACGGGCAGGGCCGGCAGATAGCCTGCGGGTGCGCAATGCGGAAAAATGGTGGGAAGACTGTCATCGGGTAGTCCTGCGCCCTGTTTGAGAAGCGAAAGAATGCGGTCTTCCACCTGTTGTTCGAGACCATGGAGCGAACGCTTGGGACGTACGGCCAGCACCGCCTCACACAGGCGTGCATAGCGCTTATGCAGGCCCGGAAAGACCGCGCATGTCTTCGCAACCGTATCCGACGCCGCTGCAAGGGCTGCAAGATTGCGGCGCAGCGGATCATGCGGAAGTTCGTCCACATGCGTCGGCATGACGGCCATATAACCCGCAAGCCAGACATAGAGATCGTAATTGAGCGTGCGATCGGGAAAAAGCGCGATTTCCGGCGGCAGCATCAATGTCGCCTCATCCCGCAAGGGCTGGCTGAGTTTTTCCTCGCCCAACGCCATGCGCTGGCGCAAGCCCAGCCTGTGCCCGGAAGTTCGCGCACGGGCCGGGGCGATCTGCACGGCGACATCGCCGCCAAAGCCGCGAAAGCAGATGGCAAGCTTGTGGCGAATATCGCCAAGCTGTACGGCGTGCTGGGGATAATGCGGCCACGATCCGGTCTTGCCGATCAGGCGATGCCAGGCGCGGCCAACAGTTTCCTCCAGTTCCAGAAAATCCAGCATTGCGCGCCTGCCTATTTCAACATTGCATCGGCAACTTCAATCAGGGCGGCTTTCACATCCGGCTCGTCGGTCAGCGGCTCGATCATCGCGGCGCGTGCGGCTTCGCGTTGCGACATGCCGGCGTCGATCAGCGTGGCGCAGTAGACCAGCAGACGGGTCGAAACGCCTTCCTCCAGATCGTGGCCTTTAAGCCCTCGCAGCCGGTGAGCCAGTGCCACCAGCGGCGCAACCTTTTGGGCAGCGAGACCGCTTTCTTCACTGACCACCGCGATTTCCTGTTCCTTGGGCAGAAAATCGAACTCGATGGCGACAAAGCGCTGGCGCGTGCTTGGCTTCAGGGATTTCAGCAGGTTCTGGTATCCCGGATTGTACGACACAACGAGCATGAAGCCGTCCGGCGCTTCGAGCAGTTCGCCGGTGCGTTCCAGTGGCAGAAGGCGGCGGTCGTCGGTCAGCGGATGCAGAACCACAGCCACGTCCTTACGCGCCTCGACGATCTCGTCGAGATAGCAGATGCCGCCGTCGCGCACGGCCCGCGTCAGCGGACCGTCGACCCATACGGTATCGCCGCCTTTCAGCAGATAGCGCCCGGTCAGATCAGCCGCCGCCAGATCGTCATGGCAGGAAACCGTCGAGAGCGGCAGGCCGAGTTTTGCGGCCATATGGCTTACAAACCGTGTCTTGCCGCAGCCGGTCGGGCCTTTCAGAAGCAATGGCAGCTTGCGCGTCCACGCCATCTCAAAGAGCGCGCATTCATTGCCGGATGCGCTGTAGGGAGGGATCGAGGCGCCGGTATTTTCGACATTTCTGAGAATGGGGTTCATGGCCGTTTTCCTTTGTATCGGGCAGGGAAGCCCCGCCGGATGGCGGGGCTTGTCGACGACGATCATTCGGCAGGCTGTATCAAGGTGCTCGTGTTTTCACGGCGTTCCTTGCCTGGAACCAGCAAGGCCCAGATGAACATGATGGCCGAGATCACCACCACGACGCCGGAGCCAAGGCGTATCCAGTAGAATACGGCGAGCTGATCCTGCACGTTCATGAACGACTCTCCGAGCACACGCTGAAGGTGGGTCTGGACGACGCCCGCAAAGGTCAGCGCGAAGGTCATCACCGACATGGCGGTGCACATGGCCCAGAAGCTCACCATGGAGAGCATCTGGTTATAGGGTGCGCGCCCGCGCAGTTCGGGGATCGCATAGGCCATGACTGCGAGATTGAGCATGACATAGGCGCCGAAGAAGGCGAGGTGGCCATGGGCGGCGGTAAGCTGCGTGCCGTGGGTGTAGTAGTTGACCGACGACAGCGTGTGCAGGAAGCCCCATACGCCCGCGCCGAAGAAGGCCATTACCGAACAGCCAATGGACCACAGAAGGGCCGCACGGTTCGGGTGTTTGCGACCGGCCTTCCATGTCATCACGAAGGTGAAGATGACCATGGTGAAGAACGGTGCGACTTCCAGCGTCGAGAACAGCGAACCGATCCACTGCCAGTAGCCCGGCGCGCCGATCCAGTAATAATGGTGGCCGGTGCCGAGAATGCCGGAGAACAGGGCAAGGCCGACGATGACATAGAGCCATTTTTCAACGACTTCACGATCGATGCCGTTGAGTTTAATCATCAGGAAGGCGAGGATCGACGCCATGATGAGTTCCCAGACACCTTCAACCCACAGATGGATGACATACCACCAGTAGAGCTTGTCGAGCGCGAGATTGATCGGATTGTAGAAGGCGAACAGGAAGAACAGGGCAAGGCCCCACAGGCCGAACAGAAGAATGTTGGTCACCGTGGTCTTACGGCCCTTGAGCGCCGTCAGCGTGATGTTGAACAGGAAGATCAGGCAGACGACAACGATGCCGACCTTGATGATGAATGGCTGTTCGAGAAATTCACGCCCCTCGTGAATATGGAACAGATAGCCGACGACAGCGATGGCCGCAGCCACGAAGAACAGCCAGAACTGGATGACGGCGAGTTTGGTGCTGTAAAGCTCGGTTTCCGTTTCTTCCGGCAGCAGATAATAGGTCGAACCCATGAAGCCCATCAGCAGCCAGACGACCAGCGCGTTGGTGTGGATCATGCGGACAATGTTGAAGGGCAGAAGCTCGGAGAGCGTATTGGGCAGAACATAGATCGTACCGGCGAGAACGCCGAATGCGACCTGCGCGATGAACAGCGCGAGCGTTCCATAGAAATAGAGCATCGCGACCTTTTGGCTTTCATATTTCATATTGTGTAACTCCGTTCATCCCGCGCTTAGCCTGCCTCATTGGGCGGCCAGTCCTGCGTCTTGATGCGGCTGGTCCATTCGAGGAAATCAGCCAGATCGTTGAGTTCCTGTTCGCTCAGGTTGAACTGGGGCATCTGGCGACGCCCTTCTATCCCCGTGGGTTGCGCCTGCATCCACGCTTTCATTGTCTCGCGTGCGCCTTCCGGGTCTTCTTCCCCGCCCCAGCGCTTCCAGACATTGCCAAGCTCGGGTGCAAAATAAGCCCCTTCTCCAAGTAGCGTGTGGCAGTTGATGCAGGAGTTTTTCTCCCAGATGTGCTTGCCGCGGGCAACCGAGGCCGTCAGCGTGGATTCATCCGTGGAAGTTGTTTTCATGTAGTAGTGACTGTGCGCCGTAAGCCCCACGAAGATCGCGAAAAAGAAAATAGACCCGCCGTAGAAGACGTTCCGTGCGCCGGTCTTGGTTAGGCGTTCTGCCATCCCTTCGTCCTTTCATCTGCCGGGGAACAAGGCCCCGGCAACAAATCCCCCCGTCGATAATGTGGCTGGTCAAACCCTCGCCAGCATCACGGGACAGGACTGTTCTATCGGTCAGGGGAAAGCCTTCTTTGTGATTTGGCAAACACCAACACGGTTGTTCAAAGGAGAACGCGGACAACGATGGAACGTGTCAGGGCAAGCGCCAGCAGAAGGGCAGGCCAGACCAACAAGGCTGGTTTCAATGTGCCGTTGGTTCCGCGCATTTCCATGAAATCGAGGATGACGAACCGGCCTTTTGCAAAAGCGAGAATCAACACGATGATTATGGCTGCAAACATTCCGGCGCTGGTGGTTGCGATGACTGCGCCGCTCAGAGCGAGGAGAATCAGAATGATGAAGGTGCGGTTGAGCGAATGGTGATTGCGATCGGACACTGCGGGCCTCAAGCGAGATAAAGAACGGGGAACATCACCAGCCATACGAGGTCGATGGCGTGCCATAGCGTCGTAATCAGCAGAATATTGGCGCGCGTCGGTCGCCATGCGACAAGCGCCAGCACGACCGAGCCGAACAGCACATGCAGAAGATGAAACCCGGTCAGCAGAAAATAAAGCTCGAAGAATGACCCGGCCGCCTCATCGCCCACAAACCGAATCTCATGCGAATATTCGACAAGCTTGATCGCCACAAAAACGAGGCCGAAAAAGGCGGCATATAAAAGCGGGCGGCGAGCCTGATCTATAGTGTTGCGCCTGCGCACGGCGACCGCCGCCTGCCAGCCGCTCATCAGCAGCACAACGGTGTTGGTCGCAGCGAGGCCGGGGCTCAGATGTGCGCGCAACTGCGCACCCCCTTCCGCATTGATGATCGACATCACCATGAAGGCTATCAGCAGGATTGCGAAGGCGATGAGTTCGCTCCACACGAGAATCCACAGCAGAAGATCGTCTTCCGCGTGGTTCTCTGAATTCATTGCAACTATGGCCAAATCTTCGGTTCCAGACATCGCACATGCCTAGCGCCCGCAGTTCGGGCCTTCTTTGCGTTTTGGCAAAGAAGAAATGCGTCGGGCGCGACATTGTACTCTTGTCATAGCCAAGGAAATTTCAATGACGGATGCACAGATCGGTCTCATGGTCGCAACACCGGCGATCATCGGATTCTCACTGGTTCTCTATCGCATGGGAGCGTTGCAGGGCGCGGGCACGCTATCCGCCGTTGCTGCATCCATCGTGATTGCAGCCGTTCTATTCTTAGGTCAATAGGGAATAGAGAGGTCATGGACACGCTGCCAGCCCTGCACGCGACCGACATCAGCCGCCTTGAAGCGCATCATCATGAGCTTCTGCAACTTTGTCTCCAGCTGGAGGAAATCGCGGGCGATCTCGAATCCGATGCCTCGATGCAGGAGTACTGGCGGATCGCGAAGCTCATTCCCCGCCTTGTCAGCGAAACCCATGCGCTTGAGGAAGAGGTGCTTTTTCCCGATTTCAGTCGGCAGGCTCATTCGCATTTCGCCAATGCCATCATCGAACGGCTGAAGGCGGAACATCGTTGCGACCGGATGGCTGCCGAGGAGTTGTCGCAGACCCTGACAGCGGTTGCAAAAGGGTGCAGCAATCTTGCCGCCGACACGATTTCATACATGATGCGTGGTTTTATGGAGAGCGTGCGCCGCCATATCCTGTCAGAAAAGTTGATGATAGAGGCGCTGCTGGCAGCAAAATCCGAGCAACGGGAAGTCTTCGGGTGATGCGAAGATAATGTCCCTATTTCTTTGAAGGAAAATCAATTATCTAATTATTTATTGTATTTTAACTGCGTTACGCTGGACGCTTTCCGCCAGTATTTCCTGTTTTCTACTGACTTTATTGCTCGCCGTCTGCAAGTCGTCTCACACCTGACATATTGAGAACGGTCAGTTTCTGGCGTCCACCACGAACGAGCCCTTGGGCTTCCCAGCTGGTGAGAATGCGTGACACGGTATGCAAGGTTGTTCCAGTCATTTCGGCGATATCCTGCTTCGTGATCGGAAAATCGATTCGAATACCGTCGTCTTCTTTTCGTCCGGCATGACGTGCAAGGCGCAGGACCGTGTGGGCGACACGCCGTTCCACTTCTTCCGTCGACATTTCACGGATGCGCGTGTGGGCTTCTTCCAGTCTTTTGCCGATCGTCTGGATAGCGTTCATTGCCAGACCGGGATTCTGCTCGACAAAATAATCCCAAAGCTCTGTCGGCCAAGCCAGCACAATGCTTTCCGCGACGGCGATCGCCGTGCCGGGATAGTCGCTTCTTTGCAAGGCTTTGGCAAACCCGAACAGATCGCCCGGATGCACCATTCGGACGATGATCTGCTGTCCGTCCGGCGTCACCTGATTGACCTTCAGCCGCCCGTGCAGGAGGAGGTAGAAAAGAACAGCATCGTCGCCCTGTTCGAAGATCGCTTCTCCAGGAAGAACACGCTTTGTAGTTGCATAGGAAACAAGCTTGTCCAGTTCACCGTCACTCATTTTGGCGAACAAAGACAGTTTCCTGACAAGTCCGCGATCTATCATGGACATTGCGTTTCTCACACTCCAAAATCCTGCATCTACCTTAGCACAGCAAAGCGGGCTTGGAATTGTTTTCGGAGCCGGAGACCGGGCATTCACAGTTAATCCCTCATGCGCCGATGTTCTGGATGCGCTTCCACATCACAGCATACCAGCGGTTGTCGCGAACCAGCCGGAAACCGAGATTGTCCGGCGGTACACCAACGCTGCATCCCCCGGTTTTCGGGTTGCGAATGAATGAACTCATGGCCGCGCGGTGCTTGCCATTGACGACATAAACGCCGCAAGCCGGCATTTCCGCAACCTGCTTGCCATAGGCATCGATATTGACGCGGCGGTGGCAGGTCTGGGTCCATTCCCACACATTGCCTGCAATGTCGGCTACGCCCAGTTCGTTGACACCGAAAGCGCCGGCGGGGCGTCTGGCAGGGTTCCTGTCCAGCTTGCGGGCACTTTGTTTTTCATAATCTCTCAGCCAGCGCAGTGCCGGATTGGCTGCAGCATCATCCTCGATGCCAAGCGCATCGTCGGGAAAGCGTGACCCGGCGGCGAACGCCCACTGCTCGTCTGTCGGCAGATGCCAGATATCGCCAGTTTTTCGCGAAAGCCAGCCGGCATAGTTTTGCGCATCATCATAGCTGACGCCTACGATGGGGCTATCTTCTGTGGATGCATCGTGATTATGCGGCAGAGCTTCGGCAGGCTGACAGTCACCATCGGCGACGCAACGTTCGTAGTCAGTCGTGCTGACCTGATATTTCATGATCTCGAATGCCCGTTGCAGCTTGCGGGTCGTCAATGGGGCATCGACAGGATAATTGTTCTTCTGAAAATCGCCATCCGCCCGATAAGTCATGGTGCGCGGCGCGATGACAATCGTCTCGGGACCGACAGTCGATGCGCCCGGCATTGAGTGATCCGCACGCCCGACTGCGTCAACGACAAACAATCCTGCGACGACTGCTAGCACAACCGCCGGGATGGCTACGGCAAGCTCGCGCAGGCAGGTTTTTCCTTTGCTTTCGTTCATCGGATATCAGGGGACCGTATCCATCCGGGAGGCAGATGGATACAGCCCCGAGCCTTTCATCCTAAAACATCGTTCAGTTGGAGCATGTCCCCCAAACGTGGGAACCGCTCCAGGTTTGCCAAAGGCGCTATGGGAGGCAAGGCGCCTTCATGCATTCGCTTTACATGCCGGATGGCGCGAGAACCGAGGTCATCAGGTCGTCGTTCCATTCACCTGTGACCTTGAAATGGGCAGCGGCGCCGAGTTCAAAAGCCTCGATCAGATTATGGTTCACATAGGCATAGATGCCGGGCTGCCGGAACGTATAGAAAGCTGCTCCGGCCGCGCCGCCCGGAATGAACCAGGTTTCCTGATCGACATCCGGCGGTGTGTTGAACTTGCCGGTTGACCAGACATAATCCCCGTGGCCTCCGATCAGATGCGGTCTCGTATCGCGGTTGGCCTGAGAATGGACGATCAGGACTTTCTCGCCGACCGCTGCCGTCATGGCCTTGTCGCCGGTCAGTGCGCCGACAGCGCCGTTGAATACGACATGGGTTGGGGTGAGGGTGCGCATGACCTTAACCGTGTCTTCATAGGCGTCACCGGGCGCATCATATTTCTTGTATTTCCCGTCCTCGTCGCGCGGCACGTAGAAATCCTGTTCGCCGACATAGTAGACCTTGTCGTATGTCAGGGCTTTTCCCTTGCCGTCATGCAGTCCCTCGCGCGGCAGCACCATAATCGCACCATTCATGCCCGATACGACATGCCAGGGAACCATTCCGGGAGGTGCGCAGTGATAGACAAAGACGCCGGGCTTCGTCGCCTTGAAGCGCAGAATAGTCTTTTCACCCGGATTGATTTCGGTTAGTCCACCGCCGCCCAATGCGCCCGTTGCAGCGTGAAAATCAATATTGTGCATCAGCGTGTTGGTTTCGGGATTGATGAGGGTTAGCTCGACATAATCGTCCTGATGCACAACCATCAGCGGTCCCGGAACGGTGCCGTTGAATGCCATGGCATGGACTTCGGTTCCCGCATCATCGATGACGATCTTCTTTTCCTCGATCACCATTGTGAATTCAACCACCTTCGGTCCGCCCTCTGCAACCTGACTGTGGGCATGCACGAAGGGGGGATCCACCAACTTGACTTTCTGGCGTGGGAGTGCGGCTATTTCTGCTGCACTTGCCTTTCTCATTGCGCCCTGTCCCCAGGCGGATGTGGTTGCCAGAACCGGCGCAAGTGCCCCGGCCAGGGCGGCTCCTGCCAATATGCTACGGCGGCTGATTTGCATCTGGTCGACCATCGATACTCTCCTTTACGATAGGACCGAGCATTTCCTGCTCTGTCATGGCGACTATAGAAAGGGTCGTTTCGATGGTCCTTGACTGCGATCAAGGTGGTGCAGAAAGTTGAGTAATAATAATTGTTAAATATCAAATAGTTAATTCATCCGTTTGATATATGTTTCGCTTTGTTTGCGCTGGAGCAAAGGCTGAAACGAAGAGGTTTGAGCAAAAGAGAAACCAGCGAACAGATTGGTAGCGTTCGCTGGCTTTGGTGACGGGGATTTATGTGCCTGGCGATTAATCTCCAAATCGTGCTTGCACTTCAGGCATCGCCATTTCTGGAATCCACTCCGGTTCGTAGGTCAGTTCGACATTCACTGCACTAACACCTTCAACAGATTCGGCGCTCGCGCGTACGGCATCGGTCAGATAACCGGCAGCCGGGCAGCCGGGTGTTGTCGTCGTCATGCTGATATCGACATTCCCGCTATCACGAATGTCGATACTGTAGATCATGCCAAGGTCCACGAGGTTGAACCCAAGTTCGGGATCGAGCACCAGACGCAGACTTTCGATAATCTGCTTCTCCATCTGGGCATGTGTGTTGTGTTGCATGATGACTACCTCGCGTCTCCAACACGGATCATGATACGATAGGCGGTGCCGGTTTCATCGAAATTGCCGATCCATTCGTGACCGCGGTTTTCGAGTTCGGGAAAGAGGAATAAAGGCTCGCGGTGCAGCAGCGCGAACAGAACTGTACCTGCGGACATATCTTCCAATTCGGCAAGAATGCACACCATCGGCTCAGGCGGCTGCATATCCGTGCAATCGAGATAACGCGACGGCTCCGGCCAGGCATCCGGCGATACAACATTATCCGAGAAACGCAATTCAGGCGTGGCATCCATCGCGGGGCTGAACAGGACTTGCCAGTCACCATTATCCAAAGACTCCGCTTTTGCGGAAAAGCCCTTCCGCTCCATGACACTGAAAAGCGGTGCCGGTTTGAATGGGGCGATCAACAAAAGACTTTGTCCCGGCGAAAGGCCGCCGACTGCATCCATGATGGCATTGAACGGTTCTACGCCGCCCTTGATCAGCGGGCGTACGTCCAGCACATGATGCGCGATGTCCTGAGCTGAGAGTGTCATTTCAATCTCCTGAAAATTGGTTCACCGGCATAGATGAGATGGGGCAGGGTTGCCCCTTTTGGCAGGCGTAGGCCGTGCGGTACATTAAGAAGCCGCCGGGCGCGGAAGAAGTGCACGATCAATGCAAGG
This sequence comes from Brucella oryzae, assembly GCF_041929965.1. Lineage (NCBI taxonomy): Bacteria > Pseudomonadati > Pseudomonadota > Alphaproteobacteria > Hyphomicrobiales > Brucellaceae > Brucella > Brucella oryzae. The sequence goes on from NZ_JBHEEO010000015.1 coordinate 73,258, forward strand.
ATCGCTACAAGATTCAACATGATAGCCAAACGAAACATGATTGGATATTCGGCAATCAAAGCCAGCGTCGCCACTGCCACGCCAGTATAATAAAGAGCGAACCACTGTCGTGCGCGGCGTTCGCTGACCATATCCTGGACACGCGGGGTCGGTGCACGTCCCATGACGGGGCCATAACATTCCAGCCAGGTCAGAAACGGTACGATCTTGTAGAGCTGGGCAAGGCTGAGGCCGGTCAGCCAACCAAAAGTGAAGAGGTAGACAAGTCCGGCAATCATTGCATCGGAAGTACCTGTCCAGAACAGGGCAATTGCCAGAAGAAGCGAAAGCCCAAGTGCGATAAATGCGGGGATACTGGCGGCGCTGTTCAATTCTATCGTCTTGCGCTTGCGCTGCCGGTAGATCGTCTGAATATCGACGATATAGAGCGCGATACAGGCGATACCGGGAATGAGCGCAGCCGTCACGGCGATTTCGACCGATCCCATTCCCAAGGCGACAACGACTATTCCGACAGCAAGGATGGTCAGGGCAGCGGCACCTTCCCACCATATAATTCTGGTTGTCTGCCGCACAGCATCGGGAGACAGCATGAACATTGTGAGCAGTCTGTAGCTTACGCCCATAGCCGTGAAGGTCATCCAGCCACCAAGGCCAAGCGCAGCGTGAACCGGCAATGCCGCTCCCGCAATATCGAGCAGAACGGCTTGCTCGGTGAAGCCTGCGAGCGCGAAAGTGAAAACACTGCCAAGCAGAGCTGTTATCAAAAGACAGCAGATGCCTGCCGCAACAAAACGCGCGGGCAGGGCGATTGGGCGCGCTAGCCAGAGCGTCATGCCCAATATTGCAAAAATGACGGAGAAACCGCAGGTCAACAGGACGCCGGAGACTGGGAGCAACCATGCCGGGCTTTCCGTCAGTCCGGCCATGCCTGCAAAGGCAACGAGCAGACCGGACAGGCCCGCGACCAGCAGAAGCAAAGCAGGGAGGCTTGCCCGGCTTCCCCACAGAGATCTGTTCACCAGAACCGGCACGAATTGCAGAAGTGCGCCACTCATGAGCAGTGCAAGCCATCCAATTGAGATGGCGTGCACGATTATAAGTGTTTCAGCCGCGCGAATTCCATGACCCGGATAGCCGAAACCGCCTGCCATCAGGGCAAGTCCAAAGACGAGGAAAGCCAGCGAAGCGGTAAAATAGGAAAGGGTCCAACGGGAAAGTGTCGCGCCAATCATCTCAGTTCGTCCCGGACGTTGTGCCTATAAGACTTTAGTGATTGCCGCAGGTGCATTCATGGTCAGCGCCATGATGGCCTTTCCGGCGACCGATCTCGACCCGCCATAGCGGACCTGTTTCCTTGTAGACCCAAGAAAATATGCCTGGATTTCGGGTTTCAAGCTGGCGGCGCAGCGGCACCGGATTGTGATCGTTGATGATTTCCAGCGCTTCGCCGGGTTCAAGCGCATCGATCATCGAGAAGATCGTCGCATGCCGCGAAATCGGCGGTATGGTGCGGACATCGATTACGGGGGATAGTGAGACAGGTTCTGCCGACATCATATTGTTCCGTGGCTGTCAGGCTTCGAAGTATGATGATGACAGCCGCATCATCACTCGAGCCATTCTAGAGTGCTAGCCACGGACCGGATTTGTTGTATCTCAAAGAAAGCGCGAATTTTTTCTGTCGGTCGAAAAAAGCGTTAGCACAAGCATTTTTGGTGTGGTCCACCCTTTCGCTCGGGACCTGTCATCGATTGGTTTCGATGTGATCTCCTTTAGCAGTCGTTGTGTCGGCACTGCGCGAGCAACCGGCAAAGCGGGTCTGTTGTAAAAGTTCCAGATGAGGAGATCATCTGTTGCTTGAGAGTGCTTGCACCAGATCGGATTCCAGATCTTCCGGGTCTTCCAGGCCGATCGAGATGCGAATAAGCCGAGCGTCAATTCCCAGCTGATTTTTCTGGTCTTCAGGTACTACGGCGTGAGTCAGGGAATATGGATGCTGAATAAGGCTTTCCACGCTTCCAAGGCTGACTGCGAAGTGGAAATAACGGGTCGATGTCAGAATGCGTTCGACGCGTGTCAGGTCTCCAGAGACTTCGATAGAAATGACACAGCCAAAATTGATCATTTGATCTGCGGCCAGTTTATGCTGCGGATGGCTGGCGAGGCCAGGATACACGACCTTGGTCAATCCCAGGTCTTCAGCTCTTTGTTCGAGACCGGTTGCCAGCTTCAGCGCCGTTTCCGATTGTCGGACGCTACGTATTTCCAAGGTTTTCAGTGAACGGTGCAGAAGAGCGCAATCCGTCGGTGACATGACAGAGCCGAGGGCGTTCTGCAGATAGCCAACCCGTTCGGCAAGTTTGGCGGGTGCGTTTGCAGATACAGCGACCACGCCACCCAATAGATCCGAATGCCCGTTCAGCATCTTCGTTGCCGAATGTACAACCACATGAATTCCATGGTCGATAGGGCGCTGCCCCGCAGGCGACGAGAAGGTGCTGTCGCAAACCGTAATCGCACCGACCTGTCTGCCAAGTTCAGCAATCAATGACAGATCGACAATGCGAAGTGTTGGATTTGAGGGGGTCTCAAACCAAAGCAGAGCGGGCTTATGGTCGAGAACGGCTTGGCGCAGTGCAATTTCGTCGGAAAAGTCCACAAAATTTACATTATGTGCCGCTGTGATTGGCCTGACATCGGCCAGCAGTCGATAGACACCGCCATAGAGATCGTTATGAGCCAATATCGACGAGCCAGCGGGAAGCGCCTCCAGCAATGTTGCAGCCGCCGCAAGCCCGCTGGGAAAAACGAATGCAGCTTCCGCGCCTTCAAGGTCGGCAAGGCAACGCTCAAGGCCGTTTCTGGTCGGATTACCACTTCGCGTATAATCGTATCCCCTGCTCGTTCCTATGCCATCCTGCACGTAGGTTGTCGCATGATAGATCGGTGGAATCACAGCGCCGGTCAGGGGATCGGGTTCCTGGCCGATATGGATCGCACGTGTTGCAAAACCAGCCTGGTTGCGAGGAGGGTTCCTGGACAATTTTCCGTCTTTCTGTCGTTGGTCTGCCAGACCGGATTGGTTATTAGTTATCCGCTTTCTATCGGCGATATCCTCTCGCGTCGACTGATGTTTGCGTTGCATAGGGGCATTTTTCAGGTGAGTTCGATAATCATCGATAATTATGTTTTGAAGCGAACGCGCTAGCCAAACTCGGGGCTTCTGATGGTCTTCTGGGTGCGGGCGGTTCCACAGTATTGATCAGGTCGTCCAGCACAGTGCATTTTGCGGGTTGAGGTGCAGTCATGAACGTCATTACATCATCTGATCTGATCAAACTCTTCGACAGCTGGAAACAGCTATTTGCAGAACAGCGTGAATTCCTTATCGCGCTGAACGGCTTGGTTGCGCATCGCCGGGTTCTGTAGAACGAAATTGAACGAAAGAACATGCGATACTCTCCGATATACGTGGGGGTATTAAGGAAGAGGCGCTACCACGTGATATGTCCACCGTTCAGACAGCGCTTGGCTGTCGGCGGCACAGAACGCTCTGGCGTTGCAATAGCGGTCTTTAATAGCATATTCGGGCAGAACAGCGATTATGAGTTCGCCGATCTATCGCCAGTAAAGCATGCAATAAAAAATTTCGTTCTTCAGTTGGATGTAACGAGCATTCGAGAATTATACAGATCTTGTGGGAGCGGCCAAAAACGTTTGGGATTTTCTCTATAATGCGTTAGCGTTTCCGCAGTTCCGTGGGAGGACATTTTTAGAAAATGCGGTGGGGTAGGATCTGCAAGTCTCCCTCGCATGGTCGTGGTGCCTGCACCATGGCGAAGTTTATCGGAGTGAGGAGGGAATATGCATATTTTTAATCGGAAAACGACTGTTTCGCTGGCTACCGCTTTGGGGCTTGTCTTCGGTGCAGCGCAAGCTAAGGCCGAGGAATTTGTAAACATTCTGACCGGCGGCACCAGTGGGGTCTACTACCCGCTTGGGGTTGCGATGGAAAAAATCTATTCGAGCATTCCTGATGTGCGCCCTTCGGTGCAGGCAACGAAAGCGTCTATTGAGAATATCAATCTCATCAACAGCGGACGCGGCGAAGTTGCGTTCACGCTGGGCGATTCTCTGCGCGATGCCTATGAAGGCAATGAGGCGGCCGGTTTTAAGAAGAAGCTCACCAATCTGAGTACGCTTGCCGCGATCTATCCGAATTATGTTCAGATCGTCGCCTCCAAGGAATCCGGCATCAAAACACTGGCCGATCTTAAAGGAAAGCGCCTTTCCGTCGGTGCTCCAAAATCCGGGACCGAACTGAATGCACGTACCATTCTGGAGGCGGCCGGTTTATCCTATGACGATCTCGGCAAGATCGAATATCTGCCCTTTGCAGAATCTGTCGAACTCATGAAAAACCGCCAGTTGGATGCAACTCTGCAATCTTCCGGACTTGGCGTCGCCTCGCTGCGTGATCTTGCCAACTCGGTGGACATCAATGTTGTTGAAGTTCCCGCAGACGTCATCGAGAAAATTGGGGCGCCTTATCAGGTCAATACGATTCCGGCGAATACCTATAGTGGGCAGGACAAGGACGTCGTAACCGCTTCCGTAATCAACTATCTGATCGTTCGTCCTGATATGGATGAAGAGCTGGTTTATCAGATGACCAAGGGGCTATTCGAGAATCTCGACCAGCTGGCTGCCGCCCATTCTTCAGCAAAGGCGATCAAGCTCGACAAAAACACCATCGTGTCACCTGTCCCGGTTCATCCTGGTGCACTGCGTTACTACAAGGAAAAAGGCATAGAATAAGCTAACAGCAATTCTGTGCGGCAGACGGTGCCTGGGCAATAACCCCAGGCACCGTTCCTGACAGATGGTGCCAGATTCTTGTCAATCAGATCGTTTCCGTAACTGTTAATTTTAATGCATAGTCTGATAAAGGTTCGTTCATGACGCAGAGCGAGAACAGCGCCGTGGAATCGGCTGAACATATCCCCGCCTGGGGCACAGGCACGGGTGCTAAAATCCTGTTCGCCATCGCCGTGGCTTTTTCGGTTTTCCAGCTCTGGACTTCCGCTTATTCACCGCTACCAAGCCAGGTGGTCCGCTCCGTCCATGTCGGATTTCTGCTTCTGCTTCTCTTCGGCCTTTATGCCAATGCAAGTACAGACGCTGCAAAACGGGCAGCTTTCTGGCTGGCAGCCATCGTCGCTTTCGCACTTAGTCTCTATCACTGGATTTTCTACGAAGATCTGGTGATCCGGGCAGGCGAACCCAATACGCTTGATATCGTGATCGGCATTCTCGTTATCGCACTCGTCTTCTGGGCGGGAAAAAAGATGATGGGCTGGACCTTGCCGCTCATCTGCGCGATCTTTCTGGCTTACGGCTTGTTCGGCCAATATCTTCCGCAGCCATTCAATCATCGCGGATATGATTTCGAGCAAGTGGTCGAGGTTCTGTTCCTCGGAACAGAGGGAATTTACGGCACGCCGATCTATGTCTCTTCGAGCTATATCTTTCTTTTCATTCTGTTCGGAGCATTTCTTGAACGCGCTGGCATGATCCAGCTCTTCAACGACATTGCCATGGGAACGGTGGGCGCCTCGCGTGGCGGACCTGCAAAAGTTTCCGTGATCTCATCGGCCCTGATGGGAACGATCAACGGTTCCGGCGTCGCCAATGTCGTGACGACAGGCGCATTTACCATTCCGCTCATGAAACGGTCCGGTTTCCGCCCGGCCTTTGCCGGTGGTGTCGAAGCTGTGGCGTCGATGGGTGGTCAGATCATGCCTCCGGTCATGGGGGCCGTCGCCTTCATCATGGCTGAAACGCTTGGCCTGCCCTATGTCGAGATCGTCAAGGCGGCTATCGTTCCTGCCATTCTCTACTTCATAACCGTCTTCGTAATGGTCGATCTTGAAGCGCGGCGCCTCCGAATGAAGGGTCTCAATAAAAGCGAAATGCCGAGCGCTCTCGACGCGATCAGAAAGCGCTGGTTTCTCGTGCTGCCGCTCGTCGCATTGGTATGGCTCCTTTTCTCAGGCTATACGCCACTTTTTGCAGGCACCGTTGGCCTCAGCCTGACTGCGCTCATCATTTTGGGCGTGCCGGTTTCCGGCTCCATGTCGATGCCGTTGCGTGTGTTGTTCTGGATCGCACTCGGTGTTATGTCGGCAGCGGCTTTCGGCACGACATTCAATATCTTTGGCTATGCCCTGCGCGGCATTACGCTTATCATTGCTCTTGTTGCAGTGCTGGTTGCGATAAACTTTCTGGTGCGCGGCGGTCGCGAAACGCTGAACCTTTGCCTCCAGAGCCTTGCGGAAGGTGCCAAGAATGCGCTTCCTGTGGGCATTGCCTGCGCGCTGGTCGGCGTCATCATCGGCGTTCTGGCGCTGACCGGTGCGGGATCGACTTTTGCCCGTGTGATCGTCAGCGTTGGTGAGAACTCGCTGTTTTTCTCGCTAATACTGACCATGCTGGCCTGTCTCGTACTCGGCATGGGCATTCCGACCATTCCAAACTACATCATCACGTCCTCGATCGCCGGCCCGGCACTCCTTCATCTCGATGTGCCGCTTCTGGTGTCGCATATGTTCGTCTTCTATTTCGGCATCATGGCCGACCTCACGCCGCCCGTTGCGCTTGCAGCTTTCGCGGCGGCGCCAATCGCGCGGGAATCGGGCATGAAGATCGGCATGCAGGCGATCCGCATTGCGGTGGCGGGCTTTGCCGTGCCCTTCATGGCGGTATACGAGCCGGTTATCATGCTTCAGGAAGGTGGCCCGCTCACAGAACAGTTCGGTTTCTGGCCAGCCTTTGCCTATATGCTCGTCAAGGCGCTGCTCAGCATCCTTCTCTGGGGTGCAGCCGCAATCGGCTATCTTCGGACGCCACTGAACATATGGGAGCGTATATGGGCTTTTGTTGCCATCGCTCTGATGCTCGCCACCTATCCCTATAGCGATGAGCTTGGCTTTGCTGCCTGCGCGGCTTTCCTTGCATGGCATTTCTGGAGGTCGCGGCCCTCCGTCGTCGCGTCATCCAGTTGATGGCGGTTTGCATTGCAACGGCTGGCGGCGTTCTGAAAATCGCCGCCACGAGCTTCGTTCTCTCGTGGACGCACAGTGTCGAGAAAGTGCCGTGGCAGGAGTTCTGGAACGTCACGCCCCAGGGCCTTGTATTGTCAGAGGCCCGCATCAAGGGATCCGGCGCAGGGATGGACCCGCCCCCGGATGCCGTTCGCAAGGCTGGTTGGTATATATATCATCCGAACATTCCTCCGCGTCATGAAATTGTTCTGGCGGCCTCCGGTAAGACGGCTGGAGGCTGGACTTTTTGCTCCGATCAAAAATGTATGGAACTGGGCACGCTGGAGGAAAAACCAATCCGTATTCTCCTGTGCGACTAGCGCATGTCTCCCGAAAGCGGGAACCGGTTTGGGGATAAAGACATGCGTGAAAACAAATAGATAGAGCGGATCCATCGACTCTATTTTAACTCGAAACGCTCCAGATATCAGCGAAGACCGTGAACTATTTGATGTGACCGAGGCTGGAGATGAAAGCCCTTTGTAGGGCCGTCGCGGATGTAACGGTCTCCACCTCTGCCAAACTCCGGCTGTCGACATGTTTCATTTCAAGCTGTGGTTCCACTGATGCACGAACGCGTATCCTTATTGACTGGTATGGTAGTATGGTATATCTGAAAGCCGAGGAGAAATTTATGCAAAGCCCGTTGTTACAGCCGAAGCACGTCAGTGTGGTTGATCAGCTTTACGCCGCATTACGAGCTGCCATCATTGACAATGCGCTGTCGCCCGGCACCCGGATTTCCGAGGCGGACGTGGCCCAGCAATATGGGGTTAGCCGTCAGCCTGTGCGCGAGGCCTTCATCAAGCTTGCCAATGAAGGGTTGCTTGAGGTTCGGCCCCAGCGAGGCACGTTCGTTGCGAAAATTTCGCTGCGGGCCGTAATGGACGCACGCTTTGTGCGCGAAGCTGTGGAGGCCGACATCGTTAAGCTCCTGGCTCAATCGCCCGATTGCGCGCTTGTTGCCGAATTACGGGCCCAGCTTGTTCGCCAGGAAAAACTCATCGGCGGATCTGCTCGGGATTTCATGGAAGCGGACGAAATATTTCACCGCACTCTGGCCGAGGGGGCTGACAAGGGCAAAGCCTGGCACGTAGTCGTTGAGATGAAAGCCCAGATGGACCGGGTACGGTTTCTTTCCAGCATGCATTTTCCGGTCGATCGCCTTATCGCGCAACATCGCGCCGTCGTGGACGGAATTGCGGAAGGCAATGTCGGCGATGCTGAGCAGTCAATACGGGCGCATCTGCGAGGCATTCTGAGTGATCTGCCTATCATTGAACAGGAGCGGCCCGAATATTTTCTGTAAGGGCGCGCAGTAGCAAAAACATTATCTAGAGGAGGTAGAAATGAAACTTCGGAGTCTTACGCGTCTGGCGGCAACCTGTGTTGTTCTTGCAGTCATGGGAGGAACGTCGCTGGCGCAGGAGGTAACACTTAAACTCGGTCATCTCGCCAATGAAGAAAATATCTGGCACAAGGCTGCTCTGAAATTCGCTGAAGAGGTTAAATCTCGTACAGAGGGGCGCGTCGTCGTCGAAGTATATCCAAATGAATCCCTCGGTAAGGAAATCGACCTCATCAATGGTATGCAGCTTGGCACAGCCGATATGACCATCACCGGCGAGAGTCTGCAGAACTGGGCTCCGAAGGCGGCCTTATTAGCCTTGCCATATGCGTATAAATCTCTTGAACATATGGATAAGATTGCATCCGGCGAGATCGGCAAGCAGATCGAGGCGGAAATCATCGAGAAGGCAGGCGTTCGCCCTTTGACCTATTTCGCGCGGGGTCCGCGCAATCTTTCAGCCAATCGGGAGATAACAAAGCCGGAAGACCTGAAAGGCTTCAAGCTTCGCGTACCGAATGTGCCGATCTTTGTTGCCGCATGGCAATCGCTCGGTGCGAATCCAACCCCGATGGCCTTCTCCGAAGTTTTCACCTCGCTCCAGAATGGTACCATTGAAGGTCAGGAAAATCCGCTCGCGCTTTTCAAGTCAGGCGGCTTCTATGAGGTCCAGAAAGTCATCAACAAGACAGAACATGTTCGTTCGTGGATCTATCTGGCTATATCGGAACGAAGCTGGGGTAAGCTTTCGGAGGCTGACCAAGCTGCATTGCAGGAAGCAGCCAAGGTCACGCAGGCTTATGAACGTGAATTGTTCATAGCTGACGAAAAGGCACTCGTCACCGATCTGGAAGGCCGGGGGGTGAAGTTTGTCGACGTGGATCAGGCGGCCTTTGCAGAAAAGGCACGCGACGCCGTCATCAACTCCGTGCCACAGGAAATCCGTCCGCTGGTCGAACAGATTTTCAACGACTGAGATAACGGGGCTGCCGGATTCAATCCGGCAGCTGCCAGGTCGAGGACACCATGACAAAACTATTCAAGGGATTGGAAGGCATATGTCGCCTTCTGATACTGGCAGCATTTCTCATATTGATGGGCGCGGTGCTGTTGCAGGTCTATGCCCGTACCTTTTTGAGCAGCGCCCCGGTCTGGACCGAGGAGCTGACCAGATTCTGCCTGCTCTATATTGGTGCGCTCGGTGCGGGCCTCGCGCTGCGTAGTGGCGATATGGTCAATGTCGACCTTCTTTGCGAAAGCCTTCCTGGACGTATGCCATGGCTGCTGCGACTGATAAGCGCCGCATTAACTGTGGTTTTCGCCGTTACTCTTCTGCCTGCTGCATGGGATTATACCATGATCGGTAGCCGTCAGACTGCTCCGTCACTCGGCTGGCGTATGGATTTCGTCCACGCAACACAGCTCGTTCTTCTTGTCGCTTTGGGCCTTTGGGCATTGATGCGCATCATTGAAATGCTGTCGGGCCGTCATGACGGGCGCGCCATCCCCAATTCGGAGGAAAATTGATGGGGCTGACCCTTCTTCTTGGCACATTCGTGCTGGGCCTTGCCATCGGCTTGCCTGTAGCTGTGACATTGGGCCTTTCCTCGATGGCCTATCTTCTATTCGCAGACATCCCGTTGGTTGTCATTCCTCAGAAAATGTATGCCGGGATGGATAGTTTCGTTTTGCTGTGCATTCCGGGGTTCATTCTGGCCGGAAATCTGATGAATTCCGGCGGTATCACCGAGCGGATTATTCGCTTTGCAAATGCCCTAGTGGGCTGGATGCGCGGCGGGCTGGCCCAGGCCAATATCGCGGCCTCAATGCTTTTTGGCGGCATTTCGGGAACCGCGGTCGCCGATGTGGCCTCCGTTGGCGGCATGATGATCCCCGGCATGAAAAAGGTCGGTTATCCAGCGGATTTCTCCGCTGCCGTCACCGCTGCCTCATCAACGGTCGGCCCCATGATTCCGCCAAGTGTGCCGATGATTATCGTCGGATCGCTCTCCGGACTTTCGGTGGGCAAGCTGTTTCTGGCAGGTGCGGTTCCAGGGCTTTTGATGGGGTTCGCCATGATGGTGACGACCTATTTCATCGCCAAGAAGAAAAGCTTCCCCCGCGAGGATTGGAGGGGTGCCCGGGAGTTGCTATCTTCGTTTACCGGTGCAATTTGGGCGATTGCAATGACCGCCCTGATTGTGGGTGGCTTGCTTGTCGGCATTACGACGCCAACTGAAACGGCTGTGGTTGCTTGCCTTTACGCGGCGGTAGTGGGGCTGTTCGTCTACAGAGAATTGCCGGTAAGCCGGATACCGAAGATCATCATCGATAGCGCAATCAGCTCGGCTGGAATTCTGGTACTGGTGGGCACTGCCAATGTATTCGGCTGGATTCTCGTGGCGGAACGTATCCCGCAGACATTGGCCGACGCAGTTCTTTCCATCACCGACAACAAGTTTCTCGTTATCCTGCTGATCAACATTCTGCTTCTGTTCGTCGGCATGTTCATGGAGACGATTGCAGCTCTGATCATTCTGTTCGTACCTCTGCAGGCTCTGGCAATGGCGGTTGGTATCGACCCCCTTCATTTTGCCTGTTTTGCAGTCCTGAACCTGATGATCGGTCTGACGACGCCACCGGTCGGCGTTTGCCTGTTTGTCGCTTCCAATATTGCGCGGCTCCCGCTCTCCCCGGTAATCAGGGCAATCATTCCCTACATCATCACCAATCTGATTGTTCTTTTGATGGTCAGCTACATGCCGCCTCTGGCAACCTGGCTGCCTAACACATTGATGCCGTGAGGTGGAAATGAGTGAGTTGTCGAACACGCGCGTGATCTGCCTTCACGCACAGGATGATCTGAGGATCGAGACCCGGTCTGTCGGAACGCCGGGGCCAGGAGAAGTGCTGGTCGCTGTCGAAGCAGGCGGAATCTGTGGATCGGATTTGCATTATTGGCTGGAAGGCGGAATAGGCACCATCCGGGTCCGGGAACCGATCATCCTTGGACACGAGGCCTCGGGACGCATCAAGGCCCTTGGCGAGGGAGTAACGGGTCTGGCACTGGGCCAGCTCGTTGCCATGAACCCTTCGCAGCCTTGCGGCACCTGCAGTTTCTGCCAGCAAAACCTGCCACGCCATTGCAGCGCGATGCGCTTCAAAGGTTCAGCAATGTACCTTCCGCATGAACAGGGCATGTTCCGTGACAGGATCGTGATTGCGGCTGACCAGTGCGTGCCTGTCCCGGATGGAATCGATCCTGGAGCTGCGGCCTGCTCTGAGCCTCTGGCAGTCTGCCTTCACGCAGCCAATCGCGGTGAAGCGATTGCAGGCAGCCTTGCTGGCAAGGTCGTCATGGTGACCGGCGCAGGCCCGATCGGCGCCCTTTGCGTGGCGGTGGCGCGACAACGCGGCGCTTCAGAAATCATCGTGACCGACATTCAGGACGCCACTCTGGCCATCGCCTCGCGCATGGGTGCAGATCATGCGGTCAATATTGCAACTAATCCGACGGGGTTAGCCCGCTGGCAGGAAGGCAAGGGCAAGGTCGATCTGGTATTTGAATGCTCGGCTGCGGCACCGGCCATCGGTGATGCAATTTCCTGCCTGCGGCCGCTCGGTACGCTTGTACAGGTTGGTGTCGCCGGACCGACTGTCCTGCCTCTCAACGTCATGGTGGGCAAAGAAATCCAGTTTGTCGGCTCACAGCGGTTCGATACAGAATTCGCCGAGGCCGTGCACCTTATTGGATCGAAGGCTATCGATCCCCGGCCGATCATCACCGCAACCATTCCCATGACAGAAGCCTTGTCTGCCTTTCAGGCGGCTACGGATCGTTCCCGGTCCGTAAAGGTTCAGATTAGTTTCGCTGATGCGTCAGCATCGCACTGAAAACAGGAAAGACGAATAAATGAGACAGACCTGGCGCTGGTTTGGCCCCAAGGACCTCGTATCCATAGATGATATGCTGCAAGCCGGTGTGGAAGGTGTTGTCACTGCCCTGCACCATGTGGCAACCGGTACGATCTGGTCGCCTGCCGAAATTGCAAAACGGCAAGCTGAAATCGCCCGGATGACAAATGGCGAACCTTCCGGGCTGCAATGGGAAGTCGTGGAAAGCCTCCCGGTTTCAGAAGATATCAAACGCCAGACAGGAGACTGGAAGACCCATATCTCCAATTGGAAGACATCGATGCGTAACCTGCACAAGGCGGGCATCGAAGTCATCTGCTACAATTTCATGCCCATCCTCGACTGGACACGCACCGACCTTGCCTATCGGCTGGCAAACGGAGCGACCTGTATGCGCTACGATGCCCTCGACTTCGCCGTCTTCGACCTGTTTCTGCTGGAGCGCAAGGGCGCGTCGGATGGCTATCAGCCCGAGTTCATCGAAGCTGCGCGCAAACGTTTTGCGGAAATGTCCGAGGAGCGGCGGCTTGAGCTTTCCGGCAATGTCGTTTTCGGTCTGCCTGGCGCTGCCGAGCGCATGTCAATGGACGACGTAAAGGCTCATCTCGCCCATTACGACAATATTTCGCCAGAGCGCCTGCGGAACCACCTGATCGATTTTCTGGCAGAGGTGAGTCCGCTTGCGGAAGAGCTCGGTGTGCGTCTGTGCTGCCATCCGGACGACCCGCCGTTCCCGCTTCTCGGACTGCCGCGCGTCATGTCTACCGAAGCTGATTACAAGGCCATCATGGATGCAGTAGACGTTCCCGCAAACGGCATCACGCTTTGCACTGGGTCACTCGGCGCGCGCGCCGATAATGATCTGCCGGGCATGATGAAGCGTCTGGGCGACCGCGTACATTTCCTGCATTTGCGCAATGTTGCACTTGAAGAGCCCCACCTTGGTGGATCGTTCCATGAGGCCGCACATCTTGAAGGTCACACGGATATGGTGGCCATGATTGCTGCTGTTCTGGCAGAGGAAAACCGCCGCAAAGCTGAAGGTCGTGCGGACTGGTGCATTCCGATACGCCCTGATCACGGGCAGGACATTCTCGATGATCTGAACCGGCGCGCTCAGCCGGGATATCCATCCATCGGGCGCCTGAAAGGCCTGGCCGAATTGCGCGGGATCATGACTGCCTTGTCCCATCCAGATGTCAGGATCAACAAGTGATACGGCTTTCAGCACTGGCAAACGATGCTGCAGCGGCCAGTTGGCCCGCTTATAATCCGGAAAATTATGGTGCCGGCATTGTTCATCTCGGTCTTGGCAATTTTGCCCGCGCGCACCTCTTATCCTATACCGATAGCGTTTTGGCGCAAAAGGGGGGCGATTGGCGCGTGACGGGGGTGTCGCTGCGTGGCACCGCCGTTGCTGATAGTTTGAACCCGCAAGACGGCCGCTATACCCTGATCATACGCGGCCCCGTAACCGAAGCACGTGTAATTGGCGCCCTGGACCGGGTGCTGTCCGGCCCGACGGTAGGCCGTGATGCTGTGATTGCGATGACCTCGCCCGGATGTCGTATCGTCAGTTTGACCGTGACGGAAAAAGGATATGGCATCACCAGTGACGGCAGGCTGGATCGCGCGCATCCAGCTATCGCCGCCGACCTCGCTAATCCGGAAGAACCTACCAGTGTGATCGGCCTTATCGTAGCAGCACTTTCTCGTCGCATGGCCGGCGGATTACCACCTTTCACCGTGCTCAGTTGCGATAATCTTTCCCATAATGGTCAGAAGTTGCAGAACGCCGCATTGGCCTTCGCCCGCGAAACTCATGGCGAGCAGTTGTCTTGCTGGATCGCGAACAATGTCAGCTTCCCTTCTACCATGGTGGACCGGATTACGCCGGCATCAAATGCCGAGACTGCCAAACTCGCTATGGAGCTAACAGGGCGAGAAGATCGCGCTGCCGTTGAAACCGAACCCTTTAGCCAATGGGTGATCGAGGACAAATTTTGTGCCGGACGTCCGCAATGGGAATGTGCCGGTGTTCTTTTTGTGAACGATGTCATTCCGTATGAAAACATGAAGCTGCGAATGCTGAACGGGGCACATTCGATGCTTGCCTATAGCGGACAGCTCTCAGGTAAAAACCTTGTCCGCGATGTTATGGCGGACCCCGATCACGCCGCGCTTGTCCGCCGCCACCTCGCTGCAGCGGCCTCAACTGTAATGGGATTATCCATCGATCTCGACGCTTATGCTGCGGCGCTTGCCGAGCGGTTTTCCAACCCATCTATCGCCCATTCCACCGCACAGATCGCAATGGATGGGACACAGAAGCTGCCGCAGCGCATCACGATCCCAGCGCTGGAAGCACTGGCATCGGGCAAGCCGTATATGCCCTTTGTCTTCGCCCTCGCTTCGTGGCTCGCCTATCTGGCTCGAAAAGGAGCAGATGGCCATCCGGCTCCATTGAATGACCCCAAGGCGACCGCGCTCCAGATCGCACTGGAAGATATTGAGACATCCGAGGAAATAATCCGTGCAGTTGCGTCAGTGTGCCCTGATGTGCTCCCCGCGGCCTTGACAGATGGCGCATTCGGTTCAGCGCTGCGTGATATGCTGCACGCCATCCAGTCGGAAGGAATGTCTAGAGTCATCAAATGGCAAGCGGCAAAGGCTCCGTGACGATCGGAGGGCGCAACGCTGACTCGAACGCGAAATGAAATCCCAGCAATGGCACTTACGTGCTGAACAATCCTGCCTTTGTTTGTTTTTAGAGCGCGTTTCGATCTGATTGAAACAGATCGGCGCTCTAACCCATTTCTATTTTAAGCATAATCTTATCGATCTTCGTTTCACGCCGGTCGGATTATCCTTTAGCGTTGATAATGTTGGGTCCTTGTGTGCTACATTTGCGCCAGAGCAAAGAACTCGACGTCTGATCCGATAATTTCCAACCGAAAGACATGCTCACAATTAATCGTTGAGCATACGCAGGTTGGACGTGAAAATAACATTACTGGGCCGTGTGGTTGCTCCGGGTTCTCGATTTCAGGAGCAGAGTTTTCCAAGCGTCAGCCAGCCATTTTCCTTTTTATTCGAAATTATCAGGACCGTCGCACTGGCAGCGATGGTTCTGGTTCTTTGCTGGCAGACCGCAGCATCTGCCGCTGATCTGGAAAAATACATTCCCAAGGTTGAAGCAAGTGCGCTCTTCAAAGAGGCTGACGCTATAGGCAAGTCACAAGGCGAGCCGCCAATCGCACCACTGATGAAGCGGGGCGAGGTGATCGGCTATGCCTACCTGAATTCAGATTTCACCAGTTCCATCGGCTATTCCGGCAAGCCGATCCATATTGTCGTAGGCATCGATACCAAAGGCGTCATACGCGGCATAAAACTGGTAGACCACAAAGAGCCGATCGTGCTGATCGGCATTCCCGAAGCCAAGGTTGTGGCTGCGCTGAACTCGTTGGTCGATAGTGATATGAGTGCTGTTGCCGCTGGCCAGAGCAAGCCGCCACAGGTGGAAATCGTCAGCGGTGCCACAGTTACCGTGCTCGTCATGGGGGACAGCGTCGTTCGCTCGGCAGTCGGCCTTATCCGCAGTGGGAGGCTCGGAAATACTCCTGTGCAGGCTGTCGCAGCCAATGTGCAACGCGCGGTTGATTTGCAGATTCGTGAAGAACACGACTGGCAAACATTGATCGGCGACGGCTGCGGTTCGCAGCCTGAAACTGTCGGTTGGTGACGTGACACAGGCGTTTCGTGACGCCAAACATGATCGCGCCGCCGAAAACCCTGAAACAACCAATCCCGACGACGAATTCATCGAGCTTTACGTCGCGCCGGTCTCAGTACCGTCGATCGGTATCAGCCTACTCGGGAAAGATGGCTACGAACGGTTACAAAAGCAGCTGAAGCCGGGGCGTCAGGCGATCCTGGTCGCTGGCGACGGAGCCTATTCCTTCAAAGGCTCCGGTTATGTGCGCGGCGGTATCTTTGACCGCATCGAGTTGATGCAGGACGAGCAGGGCGTACGCTTCCGTGACAAGAACCATACCCGTATCGGCGACATCATAGCCGACGGCGCGCCGCGTCTGCGCGAGATAGCACTGTTTCAGGTCCCGGACGGCTTCGACTTCGACGTAACGGAACCGTGGGATTTGCAGCTCTTGGTGCAGCGCGGCTTCGGTGCGCGGGACAAGGCCAATGTCAGCTATGATCTTGGTTACAATTTGCCGGAAAAATATCTGGTGAAGCTGCCGGAACCTGCTCCAGCGCAATCCGCACTAACTGCCGATGCGCCTCGTCAGCCGCAGCCGGTCGGCGAAGCAAATGCCGCTGATATTCTGGGCGAGGGCAATCCGCTCTGGGTCCGGATGTGGGAGATGAATCGTGCCAATGTGGTCATCACCGCTTTCGCCATTACAGTTCTTGTCGGTATCTTCTTCTTCCAGAATAGTCTGGTCAGGCATCCGCGCTTCTTCACCTGGCTGCGGCGTAGCTATCTCCTGTTCATCCTTGTCTGGCTTGGCTTCTACAACAATGCGCAATTGTCAGTGGTCAATGTCCTGACCTTCACCAACTCCCTGATTACCGGCTTCAACTGGGAATTCTTCCTGACATCGCCGCTGATCTTCATTTTGTGGGCATCGGTGGCTGCGGGACTGTTGTTCTGGGGTCGCGGACCCTTCTGTGGCTGGCTGTGCCCGTTTGGCGCCCTTCAGGAACTCACCAATAATCTCGCCCAATGGCTGAAGGTACCCCAGGTCAAGCTGCCATGGGGACTGCACGAGCGCCTCTGGCCCCTCAAATATATGATCTTCCTCGGCCTGTTTGGATTGTCGCTCTATTCGGTCGCGCTGGCTGAAGTGTTCGCGGAGGTCGAGCCGTTCAAGACCTCGATAATTCTCAAATTCGCACGTGACTGGCCGTTCGTCGTCTATGCCCTGACACTTCTGACAGCGGGCCTGTTTATCGAGCGCTTCTATTGTCGCTATCTGTGCCCGCTTGGCGCCGCTCTCGCCATTCCTGGACGCATCCGCATGTTCGAATGGCTGAAACGATGGCCGGAATGCGGCTCGCCCTGCCATCGTTGCGCCAAGGAGTGCCCGGTCGAGGCGATCCATCCCGAGGGCCAGATCAATGTCAATGAATGCATCTACTGCATGCATTGTCAGGAACTCTATCACGACGACCAGCGCTGCCCGCACATGATCCAGGTGCGCGTGAAGCGTGAAAAATTCGCAGCCCGCAATGCCCCCCTCGCAGCGGCTGCCGAACGTGGCGGTGGACCGGCCAGACCCGTCATCTCAGTCAAAGGAAAACCGGTTGAAGGTGCTGCCGATACCGGTCCTGCTGCCTGACTTTTCTAAAGGAGAGAAGCATGTCTGAAGAAAACAAGAAAACGCAGCTCAGTCGAAGACAGCTGCTCGGCACGTCGGCCTTTGTGGCTGCCGCCGGTGCAAGCGGTCTTGGTGGGGCGCTGTTTGCAGGCTCAACCGAGCCGGCATTGGCTGCTGCTGGCGGCGCTGGTCATAGCGCAGAGGTGAAGCCTGGAGAACTGGACGAGTATTACGTCTTCTTTTCCAGCGGCCAGAGCGGCGAGGTCCGTATCGTTGGCCTGCCATCAATGCGCGAACTGATGCGCATTCCCGTGTTCAATCGCGATAGCGCGACCGGCTGGGGCCAGACAAACGAAAGCCTGAAGGTGCTGACCGAAGGTCTTCTGCCGCAGGATCAAGAGTTTCTGAAGGATCGCGGTGGTATATTTCTGAATGGTGACTTGCACCACCCGCATCCGTCCTTCACGGATGGCACCTATGACGGGCGTTATCTCTACGCCAACGACAAGGCCAATACGCGTGTCTGCCGCATCCGCCTCGATGTGATGAAATGCGACAAGATTATTCAGCTTCCGAACCAGCACACCGTGCATGGCTTGCGCGTCCAGAAATATCCGAAAACCGGATATGTTTTCTGTAATGGTGAGGATCGCGCACCGATCCCGAACGATGGCAGCAATCTGACCGACACCAAGCAGTATCACGCGATCTTCACGGCCGTTGACGGCGAGACCATGAAGGTTGCCTGGCAGATCATGGTTGACGGCAATCTCGACAACGTGGATTGCGATTATCAGGGCAAATATGCTTTTGCCACCTGCTACAATTCGGAGGAAGGCACGACCCTCGCTGAAATGATGTCGAGTGAGCAGGACTGGATCGTCATCTTCAATCTGAAGCGTATCGAAGAGGCGGTTGCCAAGGGCGATTTCAAGGAAATCAACGGCGTTCCGGTCATCGATGGACGCCATGGTTCCAAATATACCCGTTACATTCCCGTGCCGAACAGCCCGCATGGCATCAACACCGCGCCAGACGGTATCCATGTGGTCGCCAACGGCAAGCTGTCGCCGACCGTTACCGTGTTCGACGTTCGCAAGTTTGATGAGCTTTTCGACGACAAGATCCAGCCCCGCGATGCAGTGGTTGCAGAACCGGAACTCGGACTTGGGCCATTGCATACGGCTTATGATGGCAAGGGCAACGCCTATACGACGCTGTTCATCGACAGCCAGATCTGCAAATGGAACATTGAGGACGCCAAGCGTGCCTTCAAGGGTGAGAAAGTCGATCCGATCCGGCAGAAGCTCGATGTGCATTATCAGCCGGGTCACAACCACACGTCCATGGGCCAGACCAAGGACGCCGATGGTCAGTGGCTGATCTCGCTCAACAAGTTCTCCAAGGACCGCTATCTCAATGTGGGGCCGCTCAAGCCTGAAAATGACCAGCTCATCGACATTTCCGGTGAGAAGATGGCGATTGTCCATGACGGGCCAAGTTTTGCCGAACCGCACGATGCGACCATCGTTCATCGCTCGAAGATCAATCCCGTCAATTTCTGGAGCCGCGAGGACCCGTTCTTTGCGGATGCTGTCACTCAGGCGAAAGCCGATGGCCTCGACCTGATGGACGCCAATGAGGTGATCCGGGACGGCAACAAGGTACGCGTTTACATGACGTCTGCCGCGCCAGCCTTCGGTCTCACCGAGTTCACTGTCCAGCACGGCGATGAGGTGACGGTGTATGTTACCAATATCGATGAAATCGAAGACCTTACGCACGGCTTCGCCATCATCAACTACGGCGTCAACATGGAGGTGGGGCCGCAGGCGACTGCATCTGTCACCTTCACGGCCAACAAGCCGGGTGTGTGGTGGTATTACTGCTCGTGGTTCTGCCACGCCATGCACATGGAGATGAAGGGCCGGATGCTCGTGGAACCGAAGAAGGCCTGACTGCCATGATGTTCCCCCGCCGGTTTCAGTCCTTGAGCGCTGCAATGCTGCTGACCGTCGTTCTGTGCGACGGTTTGCAGGCACGGCAGATCGATGTCGTGGCAGGCGAAGGCGTACAGGCGGCTATCGACAAAGCGGAACCGGGCGATGTCGTCCGGCTCCTGAAAGGCAAACACAATGGCGCGGTTACGATTGACCGCGCCATTGAACTGACCGGCGAGCCGGGTGCTGTTGTTGACGGACTTGGCTTGGGCAATGCCATAACGATCAACGCACCGGATGCTATCGTGCGTGGGCTGGAAGTGCGTGGTTCGGGCGATAATATGCCGGACCTCAATTCCGGGATTTTCGTAGCTAAAACCGCCACGGGCGCGCGCGTCGAGAACAATCGCCTTATCGATAATCTCTATGGGATTTATCTGCACGGTGCTGCAAACTCCATCGCAAGCGATAATGAGATCATTGGCCGTCGAGGCGTGCGGATGGCGCAAACCGGCAGCGGCGTTTCCATCTGGAATGCGCCCGGCGCACAGGTTATCGGCAACGTCATTCGCTACGGGCGCGACGGCATCTATACCAATGCCAGCCGCAAGAACATCTTCCGCAACAATGTGATGGAGGATGTCCGGTTCGCCGTCCATTACATGTACACGGATGACAGCCAGGTCATCGGCAATGTTTCGCGCAACAATTCAGTCGGTTTCGCGATCATGTACACCAACCGCCTCAAGGTGCTGGATAACCTGTCCGACGGCGACCGGGATCATGGCTTGTTGCTCAATTATGCAAACAGCTCGGTCATTTCCGGCAATCGTGTGATCGGACGTATGCAGCCGATAGATCGCTGGCTGGATGCGGGTGTTCAAAAAGCTGAACACGGCCTTCCTGCTGAAGACCAGGCGGAGACGCTGGCAGGCGAGACCGCGCGGCTCGGTCCAGAAAAATGCGTATTCATTTACAATGCCAACAAGAACAAGTTCACCGAGAACAGTTTCGAGAACTGCAGCATAGGCATTCACTTTACCGCCGGCTCGGAGGGTAATGCCATGAGTGGCAACGCCTTCATCAATAACCGCAATCAGGTGAAATATGTCGGCACGCGCAACCTCGACTGGTCGGTCAATGGGCGTGGCAATTACTGGAGTGACAATCCGGCCTTCGATCTCAATGGCGATGGTATCGCAGACAGCCCTTACCGACCCAATGATCTGATCGATAAGGTTTTGTGGACCGCGCCACAGGCAAAAATTCTCATCAATAGTCCAGCAATCGAGACAATCCGCTGGGCACAGACCCAGTTTCCAGCGCTCCTGCCGGGCGGTGTTGTCGATAGCCATCCCCTTATGAAGCCGCCGCATCCGGTCGATCCGGCGAAAGGAAAACCAAATGACTGAGACTGTCATTCTTGATCAGGTCACAAAGTCCTATGGCGGGTTCAACGCCATCAGCGAGGCGAGTTTCAGCCTTCACGCCGGAGAAAGCATTGCGCTGGTCGGCCATAACGGTGCCGGCAAAACGACGATGATAAAGCTCATGCTCGGGCTGATCCGTCCGACCAAGGGCGCAGTTCGCGTGCTGGGCGAGGATCCGGCGACGGGTGCTTTTGCCGCCAGATTGCGCCTTGGTTATCTGCCTGAGCACGTCTCTTTCAATCTGGCGCTGACGGGAGCGGAAACGCTTGGCTTTTACGCGCGGCTCAAGAGAATGCCGGTTGCCCAAAATATTGAGCTGCTGGAGCGCGTTGGCCTCGCCCAAGCTGCGAACAGGCGGGTTGGCACCTATTCGAAAGGGATGCGCCAGCGACTGGGGCTTGCTCAGGCACTGCTCGGTCAGCCATCCGTTCTGCTGCTTGATGAACCGACGACTGGTCTCGATCCCGCCTTGCGCCAGAGCTTCTATGAAGTTCTCGAAGAGCTGCGGAGCAAAGGCACGACAATCCTCATGTCGTCCCATGCCTTGACCGAACTGGAAACCAAGGTCGGGCGCGTCATCATCGCGAACAAGGGCAAGATCATCGCCGATGGCTCCATTGATACGTTGCGCCGGATTTCACAACTGCCGCTTCGCATACGCGTGCAGACGCCGGACGTTTCCCGGTTGCCTTCGGCAACCGCCAATACGGCATTGTGCTGGCATCGTCTCGGCCCGGATATCTTCGAAACGGAAGCCCCGACGAAAGGCAAGATGGCGCTTGTCCGCGAAATCGTGGCTATGAATGACAATCTCACGGAACTTGATCTCGTTCCGCCGACGCTGGACGAACTTTACGCCCACTTTCTCAATGCCGGAGAAGCGGCGCGCGCGGAGGCAGCGGAATGAATAATATTCTCATCATTGCTTCCAAGGAAATTCAGGAAGGCTTGCGCAATCGCTGGGTTCTGGCGACCACGTTACTGCTTGCAGCATTGGCCCTGAGTATGACTTTTCTCGGCAGCGCACCCACCGGCAGCTCGGTTGCCGCAAGCAGGCTGGACGTGGTGATCGTCAGCCTCTCCAGTCTGACCATCTTCCTCATTCCTCTCATTGCACTTCTCATTTCGCATGATGCAATCGTTGGTGAAATGGAACGCGGCACGATGCTGTTGCTGCTGAGCTATCCGATAAGCCGGTTTCAGCTGGTTCTAGGCAAGTTCATTGGTCAGCTTGCCATTCTGGCTTTCGCGACATTGTTCGGCTACGGCGCTGCGGCTGTGGCACTGATTGTTACCGGATCCGGCGTGGATGCGAGAAGCTGGCTGTCGCTGTTGAAACTCATTATCTCGTCGATCCTGCTGGGCGCGGTGTTCATTGCCATCGGTTTTCTCGCTAGCACGTTGGTGCGCGAGCGGAGCACAGCAGCAGGTATCGCCATCGGCGTCTGGCTGTTTTTCGTGCTGATCTATGATGCAGCGCTTCTTGCCCTGCTGGTTTTCGATCAGGGCCGTGTTGTTGGGGGCGGCGTGCTCAACGGTCTGCTCCTGCTCAACCCGGCCGATTCCTATCGTCTTCTCAATTTTGGTCTCGGACAGGCTGGATCTCTGACCGGCATGGGCGGCATAGCCGGTAACGCTACGCTCTCGGCTTCAGCGCTGACACTGGCGCTCGGTCTCTGGGTCATGCTGCCACTGTCCCTTGCGATGCTGGTTTTCTCGAGGAAAGAATTATGAAACCCGCTCTGTTTCTTGCCCCGCTGTTGCTGGTTCTGCTTGCCGGATGTTCTCCAGATGAAAAGAAAGATGCAGTCATTGCTCCTTTCGCTCTGACGGAAAGCGCAATGGGCCGCTATTGCGGGATGAATGTTCTGGAACACCCAGGCCCCAAGGGCCAGATCATTCTAGAGCCGACAAACGAGGCAGTATGGTTCTCTTCCGCCCGTGATACGCTCGCCTTTACGATGCTGCCTGAGGAGCCAAAAGGGATCGCGGCGATCTACGTTTCAGATATGGGGAAAGCGCCAAGCTGGGAAGAGCCGGGAGCGGAAAACTGGGTCGATGCGCGCAAAGCCTTTTTCGTGATTGAAAGCACTGCTGTAGGCGGGATGGGGGCACAGGAGGCTGTGCCGTTTTCAACACGGGAAGCAGCAGAGAAGTTCATCGCTGAAAAGGGCGGCCGTATTAACACGTTCACCGAAATACCGGAGGATTACGTTCTCGGCGGTCAGTCGATGCGGCCCTCCGATCCCGGAGCGGAGAGCCATGCGCATTGAAGGTGGGCACCGTATCAGCCGTCGGCTTTTACTCGCTGGCGGTGCGGCTGGAGTAGTGTTTTGGGCCATTCCAAAACACGCAGTTTCACTCGACCTTCCTGAGCCCATCATCTGGCGTGGCCAGGCGATGGGGGCACTAGCCAAGATCATACTCTATCATCCGGATCGTTCGACTGCCGAACGGTTGCTGCGCGAAGCGGCGCAAGAGGCCAAAAGGCTGGAGAACATCTTCAGCCTCTATCGCGAAGATTCAGACCTTGCCGAACTTAATCGCAATGGGGCGCTGGCATCGCCTTCAGCCGATCTGGTTGAGGTTCTGCGCATCTGCCATGAATGCTGGCAGGCCAGCGACGGCCTTTTCGATCCGACGGTTCAGCCTCTTTGGAACTGCCTGAAGAAGCACTTTTCGCAAGAGAATCCTTCTCCCGACGGACCGTCGCAGCTGCTTTGGGACGAGGCGCTTGCAAAGGTAGGGTTCGACCACGTTTTATTTGATGAGAACCGCGTTGCGTTCTCCAAGCCGTCAATGGCTCTGACATTAAACGGTATTGCACAGGGCTACGTTACCGACCGTGTGACGGCATTGTTGCGAAGGGAAGGAGTCGAGCACGCACTGGTCGATATAGGGGAATATCGCGCGCTTGGTTCAAGGCCGGACGGCACGGCATGGCGCATCGGCATTGCCGATCTGGAAGCCGGAGTTGAAGCCGAAGAATATGTTGATATCCGTGGTCAGGCACTCGCAACATCCAGCTTCAGCGGGTTTCAATTCGAAGAATCCGGACGGTTCAACCATTTGCTCAACCCAAAGACCGGATTTTCAGCGGCACTTTATCGTTGGTTGACTGTTGTAGCCAGTGATGCAGCGAGAGCGGATGCTTGGGCTACTGCATTCAGTCTGATGGATGAACGTCGGATCAACGCAACTATCCGCAGCCAACCGGGGATGTTCGTGATTGCACGAAAACGCTCAGGCGAAAGAATCGTTTTGGACACGTCGGGAAATGGGCATTGATATCAATGCCGAGAGGCAACAGGTGATGATGGCGATATCTCGTCGATGCAGGCAATAATTATCAATCTGGGGAGCACCCAATCCTATGTGGCTGGCTGCAAATGGCGCCTTTATTGGTTCAGGCTCTAAAGAAGATGCTCGCCGATAAAAAGTCCGCTGACACCATTCATAGCCCCAACCATTTCAAAATTACTCAATCCAAAGTCTGTGCCTAAACCAGATTGTTCAATTTCATGACGAACTTGCTTGAAGATTGCTGTCTCTTCGTTCCAGCCCATACGCTGAGCCAGATAATAATCGGCACTAAGGCCATGACATAGGCACAGGGATTCCTGCTTCTCTCCGAGCCGACTGCGTACGATAGCAATATCCTCATCATATGCTCTCTCTGACATAAATGGTCTTATTAACTTTCTTGAGAAGCCGAAGCCATTTGTTCCGTGGCACCATGATGAATTGCAAATGTTATTATGATCCAGATCTGGCCACCCTTTCTCACTTCTAAGAGACGTCTCACGGATCACATTGTAAGCGGGTAGACTATCCCACGTATCTTTCGTCGGTGAGATGGGCGATTTTCTGCATGAATCATGCGGAGAATCCT
>NZ_JBHEEO010000016.1:0-11514 GCF_041929965.1 Brucella oryzae
CGAGACGATCCGCAAAGCGCGCCGCCGGGCGACCGCCCAGTGCAAGAGCAAGATGCCGAACGAGGCAGTCCAGACGGCACTGTTACCTTAACCCAAGTGTAAACATCAGTTGCGATAACGGGTGATGACCGAACCTCGTTCTTCGCTTTACTGCCGCCATCGTTATCCATCTGAGATTATTGCAGAGGCGGTGTGGTTGTATTTCCGCTTTCCGCTAAGCTTTCGCATGGTTGAAGACATGCTGGCTTATCGTGGCATCTTCGTCACATATAAGACCGTGTACGAATGGGCGGAGAAATTCGGACGTGCTTATGCCAGTAATATCCGTCGCCGCACACCGCGGCTTGGCGATAAATGGCACCTGGATGAATGTGTAATATCTATCAAAAGTGAGCATCACATTCTTTGGCGAGCAGTTGATCAGGATGGTTTTGTTTTGGATGTTCTGGTCCAGAAACGCCGTAATACCAAGGCCGCCAAGCGCTTCATGCGCAAGCTTCTCTCTGCACAGGGCTGTGCACCCCGGATCATGGTCACCGATAAACTACGATCATATGGCGCTGCCAAACGAACGATGGGACTTAGCGTCGCCAGCATAAGGGTTTGAACAATCGGGCAGAGAATTCGCATCAGCCGATCCGACGACGAGAGCGGGTTATGAAGCGCTTTAAATCGGCGCGACATGTGCAAAATTTCACGTCGATACATGATCCGATCTACAACCTAAATTATTTCCCCCGAAACCAATTCAATGCCGCCGATCATCGTGAGTTACGACAAGCCGCCACTGACATGTGGCGCGAAATCACGTGCCTGAAATCCGCATGACAGATGCGCCAAAGAATACGTTACGTCTGGACTCTCGTTAAAGTAACAGTGCCGCGAAATGAAGATCCGTGGCTGAGGATGTAACTGAAGACTGTCCACGGAAATTATTTGCTGCGTAGTTAAAACGTACTTCTGAAAAAGTCTTAAGAGTCCCAAGGTCTGTTTCAGTCGCGGTCGATGTCTGAAAGGCAATACGATAAGAGTATCCCCATCCGGATCGTTCGCGTCCATTATAGGCGTCATCCCCAGCTTTTACGTCATGGCGCAAATAGCCATGAATTCGCAGACAAGTTTCTGTTCCTGGTAGATAGAAATAGCCAGCACCATAAGCGTCACAAACGCGTACATATTCCACATTCTCAGGTTCAGGTGCGATGACTGAATCAGAAGCCTGAACAGCATTTTTTGTGAGTACCAAAACTGCACAGCTTGTTAATAACGCGCGATTTTTCATTTTAACTCCAGTGAGTGCATAGCATCCAGTTTCTTGCCGATTCAGTTTCGACCCAAAAAACATGATCCTTATATTCAAGAATATATTGTAATGTAATTACATAACGAGCACATTTTTGCTCATTAAATGGTTTTTCCACCTTCATTTTATTTATTGTGCAGCGGAGAAGAAATCTTGGAGACCTGAATGAACAAAGACGATAGTTTAAGTTGAAAGGTTGAAACCTCTGCTGCATTTTCGATGGTTAATCAGGCATATGATGCCTGCGAGATGCCTCCAAATAGGGTCGGCAAATCCAGCGGTCGGAAGCCATAATGTTTTAACCAGCGTATATCGGCGTCGAAAAAAGCTCGCAGATCTGGCATGCCATATTTGAGCATGGCGATGCGATCGATTCCCATTCCCCAAGCAAAGCCTTGATATATATCCGGGTCCAGACCGCAGTTTTGCAGCACCTTCGGATGTACCATTCCGCAACCAAGGATCTCCATCCATTTGGTGCCTTGTCCGATGCGCAGTTCTCCATCCTCTGTCGAACACAGGATGTCTGCTTCCATTGACGGCTCCGTAAAAGGGAAGAAGGATGGCCGGAAGCGCATTTTGAGATGCTCTACCTCAAAAAAGGCTTTGAGAAAGTTTTCCAGCACCCATTTCATGTGTCCCATATGGGCGCTTTTATCTATGACAAGGCCCTCAAGCTGATGAAACATTGGCGTATGTGTCTGGTCGCTGTCGTTGCGATAGGTCCGGCCAGGTATAATGACACGGATCGGCGGCTGAATCGCTTCCATTGTTCTGATCTGTACCGGCGACGTATGTGTGCGCAAAACTTTGCGTTGCCCATTGGCGTTTGCGTTCATGAAAAATGTATCATGCATTTCACGGGCGGGATGGCCTTCGGGGAAATTGAGCGCGGTGAAATTATAGAAATCAGTCTCGATTTCCGGTCCTTCTGCGAGGGAAAACCCCATATCGGCGAATATAGCCGTGATTTCATCAATGACCTGTGACACAGGATGAATTCGACCGTGCGTTTCCGCACCTTGCCGTACCTGCAAACTTACGTCTATTTTCTCTGTAGCTAGTTTGGCTTGCCTGTTTAACCGCTTGAGATAAGACTTGCGTTCAGCCAATGCCGCTTGAACCTGATCCCTGATCTGGTTAATTTCGGCACCGCGAAGTTTACGATCTTCAATGGACAGCGAGCAGAGCGTCTTGAGCTGAGCTGTGATCACGCCCTGCTTTCCAAGTGCCTCGACGCGAATTGTCTCAAGCGCCTGTTCATCAGTGGCTGCAGAGATGCGGGAGAGGAAATCGTGAATGGTTTTTTGCATAGATTATCTCATGACCGCATTTTTCGCTGCCTGACTTTGTGGCATAGAAGCAATTTCACCTAAGGTTATCGGCTTGATCGGCATGCGTAAGCGCAAATGACCAACTTCATGCACGGCCACGCCTCGTTGCTCGGCGATAAGCTCGATCACGCTGGACCCGCATTGACGCCCCTGACATGGCCCCATGCCCGTTCGAAGATAGGCCTTGAGCTGATTGGGTCCCTGTACGTTGAGATCGCGTGCGACATCGCGAATTTGCTGAACGCGAACCTCTTCGCAACGACAAATGATTGTGGAGGGATCGCTGGGGCGCAGTATTTCTTGTGCCGGACGAAAGAGCCGATCAATAAAGCTGCGTCCGCGCGCTAGGCGTCTCAACCGTTTTTGGAACGGAAGAGACAAGGCATCGCCGGTTACGACGTCAATCCGGCCAAGGGCTTTTGCTGCGGATACCGCAGCCAGTTTTCCGCGGATGGCAGCACTGGGAGCTCCGGCGATACCTGCACCGTCACCAGCAATTGCTATGCCGTCAACAGAGGAATTAAGCCGCGTATCAACCACGGGCGACCAGCCATGAATGGATTCATTCCAAACCAGTTCGCAACCCAACGCACTGGCCATATTGATGTTCGGAATGACGCCTTGATGTAGAAGGACCTGATCGCAGTCAATAGTTTCTTCCCGGCTTTTGCTGATAAAGGTGATGGCCTGAACGCGATCATTGCCCGTGATCTTCAGGTTGGTAACATTACTTCGCACCGGCAAGGAAAACCGGCTTTTTAGAAGAAGCTTGAGGCCATAAAAAGCATAATCCGAAAGTAGGAATTCCGGCAACTTTGGCAGGGCTGCGGTGAAATTACAGCGTGGTGTGGTATCCAGCACGGCAACGATGTTAGCACCAGCCCGCTTGAGCTGATCGGCGAGCAAGAGTAGTAAAGGTCCGCTGCCGGCAATTATGGTCCGCCCTTGTGGTACGAGAGCGGAAGCTTTAAGCGCGATCTGCGCCGAGCCTGCTGTCATGACACCTGGCAGAGTCCATCCCGGTATGGGAAACGGCCGTTCCAGTGCGCCGGTCGCTAGTATGATCCTTTTCGTCTGAATCAAACGCGCTTTGCCATTTCGGGATAATCCGATTTCAAAATGGTTCGGTTCGATCAATGCGCCTTCATCG
Source organism: Brucella oryzae (assembly GCF_041929965.1). NCBI lineage: Bacteria > Pseudomonadati > Pseudomonadota > Alphaproteobacteria > Hyphomicrobiales > Brucellaceae > Brucella > Brucella oryzae. The sequence continues at coordinate 3,788 of NZ_JBHEEO010000016.1, forward strand.
TCGCGGGCGGGCTCAGCTGACCAGACGGTGGTTTCAGGCGTATAATCAACAGTCGCTCTTTGAAATTCCTCCGCAAGCGCCAATCCCTCCCAGTAAGCTGGCCCAAGAACGTCACGCTGCTTTACCGGGCTTGTGGTAATGGCGCGATATATTTGTCCGCCAAGGTTGAGATTTTCGTCTGCCACAAGTGTTGTCAGGCCCAGTTCGCTCGCCGTGGCGGCTGCCGCAAGCCCAGCCGGTCCTGCTCCGACGATAACGAGGTCGTAAAGCTCCGCCACACCATCAAGATTTTCGATCCGGTTCATGGACGGGTTTTCTCCAATGCGTCGAGGGTGCGAGGACCATGCTGTGTTTTGACGACCATTCCCTCGCGTAGGGGCGTGAGGCAGGCTTGGCGATTGCCAACGCCGTCAACGACGACCAAACATTCAAAGCAGACCCCCATGAGGCAATAGGGACCGCGGACGCTTCCTGAAATCGGGGTCTTGCGGAACGCACTGACACCGTTGGCCAGAAGAGATGCCGCAAGAGTGTCGCCATTGCGTCCGCGCATCGGACGACCGTCGAAACTAAAGGCGACCGTCGCTTCGCGTGATTGATTGGTTGCATCACGGGTTGGGTGATCGTTAATGGGCCGGAACATGGAACCTCTTCGGGGTGAATGGAGCCAGGGCTTCAGGCAACCGGGCGGTTTTTGCGAGCGCGGGTCCGAGTGTCATTGCATGGACACCGGCAAGTGTTACGCCTGAGTGACAGCTTGTAACGAAAGCTGGTGGATCATCGTCGGTCTGATCGTAGATCGGAAATCCGTCAGGGCTCATAACGCGCAGCGCCGACCATGTCCGCACCACATTGAGATGCTGCAGCAGCGGAAACATCTGTATTGCCCTGTCCGCCATCACGGACAGAACGCCGGTGCCGGTAATGTTTTCGAAGCCGACATCTTCCTTGCTGTCGCCGATCATGACACCACCTTCGTTCGTCTGGCGGATCGTGACCATTGGATTATCCAGAAAAGGAGCCGTCTTCTCGGTGACGATCAATTGCCCTCGACTGGGCTTTACCGGAGCATCGAGACCGATCATCGGCGCAAGCCGAGCATTACCGAGACCTGCGGCAAGAACCAGCTTTCTTGATCGAACCTCACCCCATTGCCCTTTTATATTGTAGCCTTGCAATGTCCGTTCGATAGTCTCGACGGGATGTGCAGGGCGGTATTCACTGCCCTTTATGGTGAGGTATGTATGCAGGGCGCGCATGAGCAGAAGTGGATTGGCATGGCCATCAAGCGGACTAAAGACGGCACCTTCAACCTTGTTGCCAATATGTGGTAGCCGTCTCTTCACCTCGTCATGGTCCAGTATCTGATAGGGAAAATGCATTGTATCGGGCTGAGCGTGAAATTGCTTTAGTTTCGTCAGTCGCGCGTCGATTTCTTTTTGGGAAAGACAGAGCGTAAAGCCGCCGGGTTGCCGATGGGCGACATCAATGCCGGTTTCATCGTGCAGAATAGCTGCCAGTTCGTTCCATTCCTTGGCGGAACGCTGTGTCCAGGCCGAATAGGGCGGCAGGGTTAGCCCCTTTGATTGCACCCATACTAAAGCAAAATTGCTGCGGGAGGCACGAAATGCAATGTCGCCTTCATCGAGCAGAATGACGCTTTCGCCGCTGCGTGCGAGGCCGAATGCGATCGAGGCTCCCACGATACCGCCGCCCACGACAATTGTTTCTGCTTCTGTCATTTTATAGTGCGACACGTTGTTTCTTTCAGCTTTGCGACCGGCATCTCTATGGGCTTAAGTGAGAGAATTAGACGTGGTATCTGCGCTCTTCAATGAGCCCCACGCATAGATCAATTACCTGCTGTTATAGGCAGGTTGCGAGCAGCGATTTCTGAACGGCTATGCCTATTTGTAAAAGCGCATAATCGCGTTGATTATGGCCGATGAGCATCATGCCAACGGGTGCGCTATCGGGTGGCTGGATCGGTATTGTCAACGCAGGCAGATCAAGGAAGTTTGCCAAATTACAGTTGCGTAAAATAAGGGCGCTCATGGCTTCAAAGGCTTGCGGTGTCTCAACATCGGCAATGAGTGGCGCAACCACCGGGCAGGTCGGCATGACGATAGCATCATATGCCTGAATCTTCGTGCGCACCGCTACAGTAATCGCCTGCCGTTGTCGTAGTGCGTCAATATAATCGGTGGCGCTGATGGATGCGCCTTTGCGCAGACGCGCGAGAAAGATCGGATCGATGCGTTCGGGATGGCTGGTAATGAGATTTCGATGAATGGAAAATGCTTCAGCCGGGGAAATTCCACCTCGGGCATTGAGATCGCGAATATTCATTATTTCCGGCAGGCTTATATGAGAAAGAACGGCACCTTTCTCCGACAACCTCGTCAATGCCGCTGAAAATGCCTGCGCAACTTCGGGCAAAAGGTCTTTCAACGGTTCTCCGTCGATGATGGCGATACGAAGTCCCTTGAGAGGCAGAGGAGGGGAAAATGAAATCTGCGTTGCATCTGGGTCGCCAAGAGCCGCATTGATCCTTGCACAACACGATACCGACATGGCAATCGGGCCGACAGTGTCCAGCGAATAGGAACGAGGAAATACGCCTTCTAGCAGAGAAGATGAAAAGGATGGCTTGAAACCCGAAACACCGCAAAGAGCGGCTGGCGCGCGAATGGAACCACCCGTATCGGTGGCAAGGGAGCCGGCACACATGGCGTCGGCAACAGCGACGGCAGAGCCGGAAGAAGAGCCGCCCGGAATGCGTCCGCGCACTCTGTCCCACGGATTGCGCGGTGTGCCGAAATTCCGGTTAAGGCCGATGCCTGAAAACGCAAACTCGGACATGCTTGTGCGACCAATGAGTATAGCACCTGCTGCGCGCAGACGTCTGACTGCTTTCGCGTCGGTTTGGGCTGCGGGCTCCTCATCACGGGCAATCGACCCGGCCCGTGTGATTTCGCCCGCTATGTCGAATGCGTCCTTGACCGAGATCGGGATGCCGCAAAGCGGCAAGGTAGCATCGCGCCATAAGGCGTGACGGTCGATATGATCGGCCAGATCGCGGGCACGATCATGCCAGACCTGCATGAAGCTGTTCGCACCTTCGCCCGCGGGATCGTCTATTCTCTCCAGCGCTTCTTCGACGAGCTGGCGCGCCGTGGTGGTCCCCGTGTGCAGGGCAGTGGAAAGGGCAGCAATCGTCCTGTTGTTTCGCATGATACAGGCTTAGTGCAGGATTTGCGAAAGAAACAGTTTTGAACGCGGATGTTGCGGATTGGAGAAAAATTCTTCGGGCGCGTTGGTCTCGACGATCTGTCCTGCATCCATGAAAATGACCCTGTCGGCGACCTCGCGGGCAAAACCCATTTCATGGGTTACGCAGAGCATCGTCATGCCGTCGCCTGCAAGTGACACCATCGTGTCGAGCACTTCTTTGACCATTTCCGGATCAAGCGCGGAGGTCGGCTCATCAAACAGCATGATTTTCGGGTTCATGCACAAGGCGCGAGCAATGGCGACCCGCTGCTGTTGCCCGCCGGATAACTGGCCCGGATATTTATGGGCCTGTTCCGGGATCTTGACGCGGGTGAGATAATCCATCGCGATTTCTTCGGCATTTTTACGCGACATTTTTCGCACCCATATCGGGGCGAGCGTGCAATTTTGAAGAATGGTCAGATGCGGAAACAGGTTGAAATGCTGAAACACCATTCCAACATCCCGACGCACTTCGTCCACTCTTTTCAGGTCATTAGTCAGTTCTGTGTCGCCAACGACGATTTTGCCTTTCTGATGTTCCTCCAGACGGTTGATACAGCGGATCATCGTCGATTTTCCCGAACCGGATGGTCCACAAATGACGATTTTTTCTCCCTTTTCTACGGTCAGATTGATGTCTGACAGAACCTGAAAGTCCCCATACCATTTGCTGACATTGGACAGGGATACAGCGAGAGGCGATATTTCTGGTTGCATGAGTTTGATCCTTGAAATTTCAGAACATTCAGCCGGCTTTTGGAGACAGGCGCATCCGTGTCTCGATCATCCTGACAAGCGCTGAGAAACACAGTGCGAGGGTAAGGAAAATTATGCCGACAACTGTCATTGGCTCCGCGTAGCGAAAGGTCTCTGAAGCGATCTCCAGTGCAATGGACAGCATTTCCGGGACGGCGATAACAGCCAGATAGGGCGTCGCCTTCAACAGCGAGACAAAGTAATTGCCCATGGGCGCAGCAACATTGCGCAGCATCTGCGGCGCGATCACCAGCAGCACCAGTTGCAGGCGTTTCAGACCGAGTGCCTTTGCCGCCTCGAACTGGCCTCTCGGAATTGAATCGATACCCCCTTTGAAGACTTCTGCAAGATATCCGCTGTAATAAAGACTTAAGGCAAATACCCCGACGAAAAGGGCTGGCAATGTCAGTCCATATTCAGGCAGAACGAAGTAAAAGAAGTAAATCTGCACCAGAAGGGGCGTGGATCTGATAACGTCGATCAGGAAGCGCATGGCATAACGACCTGGCCGGCTTGAACGGCGCAGGATTTCCCAGAGAAAACCCAGAAATGCCGCGCCAAGACAGCCGATTATAGTGGCAAGCAACGTGGTCGTCAGGGTGCTGAGGATACGCGGCAGGATCGACAGTGCGAATTCGAAACTAAAGGTCATGGGCAACCTCGCGGCCACGGCTCACTCGGCGTTCGATCATGCGTCCAATTATGGTTGCAGGATAGCATATCAAAAAATAGACGATCAGAAGCGCGGTATAGATTTTGGCAGGGCCATAGTGGATTTGCGACAGGGCTTTCGCAAGAAAGGTCATGTCGGCCAAGGTTACAAGGGAGACGAGCGAGGTTCCCTTGACGAGCTGGATGAACTGATTGATGAATGTCGGCGTCATGGCGGCCAGAGCCTGTGGCAATTCGATTAGATAAAGAATGCGCAGACGGCGGAAACCCAAGGCATAGCCGGCTTCGACCTGTCCCTGGTCCAGTGCTTGAAGAGCGGCGCGGACAGCCTGGCTGCCATAGCCGCCAATATTGAGCCCCAGCACCATGGCGCCTACGGTCATTGCTGAGAGTTGAACGCCGAGACCCGGCAGGGAAAAATAGAAACCGTAAATAAGGATGATGACCGGAGAGCTGCGCCAAAACTCGATGATGGCGGTTACAAGCAGTCGAGTGATGCCCTTTGTGAAATGTTGCGCTACACCGAAAACGAAGGCGAATGGAACAGCATAGAGCATACCATACAACGTCACCTTGATGGTGACGTTGATGCCGACGAGAATATTCGCCAGAATATCGAACATGCTCATTTGGGCTGTTCCGGTGCCGAGCAGAGTTGTTCTGCGGTCTTGTTTGGTGGAAGATTGTTTTTGGTGAAGCCGGTATCGAGGATGATCTTTTCGAGTTCCCCGCTATCCTTCAGCTTGTTAAGCTGTTCATTGTAAAGATCGCGCAAGTCGGTGTCATCCGGACGAAAAGCGATGGCCGTTACCATTGCGACATCATCGCCTTCGGCATTCTTCAGCGGAATGAACGGATCGGCTCTTTCAATCCCTTTTACGTTTGGATCTGACATGGTGGCAATGATTGTAGCCGCTGACATAACAACGGCGTCCACGCGTTTGGCGACAAGCGCAGAAACCATAGATTCAACATCCTGAAACTGCTGCATCTGGGATTCGGGCACTCCCGCCTGAATTGCGTGAGCTGCATTACCCGATCCCCGGGCACCCGCGAGCCTTACCTTCGGATTGTTCTTTACATCCAGAAAGCTGTGAAGATTCAGCGGATTTCCTGAAGCGACCAGCAGGCCATCACCGCTCGTAAGGTCGGGTTCGCTAAAGATGACCGATTTGCAGCGGGCAGGCGTGATGCCAACGCCCGCAGCTGTCATGTCAAATCGGCCAGCCAGCAAACCGGGTATCATCGTGCTGAATTCACCGATGACGAATTTCACTTCCGTTACGCCAAGCGGTGCTAAAGCCGCACGAATGATGGCTGGTTGTAAACCGGCAACTTTGCCATCCTTATCGAGATAGCCCCAGGGAACACGGTTATGAATTCCAATGGTTACGCTTTTTTCTGAGAGAATTCGATCCTTGGTGGTTTCGGCCTGCGCCGGAACTGCGGTCAAACCTGTCAGGATAGCAATTGCAATGGCGGGAAATGCAGGATTACGAGAAAGTCTGCTCATGGTGATCCCCTGATATTTATGGTTGGACGGCTGCTGAAGCCCTAGCTTCCTCAGTCGATAAGGGGATCATAAAGTGCACTCTATCCAGATCAATTGCCCCATACGCAACACTCGATACGTTGCGGTTATGGGCGCTTTAGCCGAGATCGCGTAGGCTTCTTGCACCAGTAGGGGGTAATGTGCGCGCCTGCATCAATGCGGCAGCCATGGCATTGACAATACGTGAACGCTGAATGTCGGGTCTGAAAAGCAGATGACTTTTGAAATAGACATCCGGGGTGAAAGGTCGTACCTCAAGTCCACGTTCAGAAAACCCGTCGGCGGCGATCGGGTTGGCAATTCCAACACCTATCCCTTCAAGGGCGAGCGCACAGACAGTCGCTGAATTCGGCGTCTCGATCACCACGGATGGCTCCGCCTCATATTTGCGAAATATGGTGTCGAGATCTTCACGTATCTGATCTCCCGGCGCCAGAGCAATGAATGGTTCACGGTGTAAAAATTCTGGGCGGATTGTCTTCTGCGAAGTTAGCGGATGTTCGCGTGGTAGCACGCAGACTGCTTTAAAACTGGCAAAACGTTGATGATCGATACCTGAAAGATCAATTTCATCTGCTGCCAGTCCAATGTCGAACTGCCCGGTTGCAACGAGATTTTTGATATTGGGGGAGGAGTCTATATGCAGCGTGACCGCGACATCGCTGTGGTCCTGCTGAAAGAGTTTGACCGCGCGCGGAACGAGCGTCGAGCCCATGGCTGCCAGACTGGCTATACGAATATGGCCGGAGCCAAAATCGCGAATTTTGAGCGCCGACGCTTTAAGACGGTCCATGGCAAGGAAGGCATTGGCCACTTCTTCCGAAAACAACTGACCTTCCGGGGTGATGACCAGTCGCCCACGAACCCGATTGAAAAGCAGAAATCCGAGTGAAGCTTCGAGATCGGCTATGGAGCGGCTGATTGCCGGTTGTGAAATGTCCAGCAGTTCAGAAGCCCTTGAAGCCGAGCCACCGCTGATGACTGCGCGGAAAATCTCCAATTGACGAAAGTTCACAAGCGCAGGGCTCCCAATTTTTCCGATATGTACCAAGTTTCCCGGAATTCACCTATAATCAGATTGCATGGAGCTAGAACCCTTAGTCAATTGAGTTCATCTCCCGTCGGCGTTTTCTGTGGGGAAGAAAGGTACCCTGCCGATGTACGACCAGACCAAATGCGTTCACCATCCGATCGTTTCCCAGGAGGGCTTTGTAAGCCTTGGCGTCGCGACTTACCGCGCTTCGACAATCGTCTTTGATGATGCACAATCCTATAGCAAGCGTCAGAGCCGTGGCCCGGACGGTTACAGTTACGGCCTTTATGGCACACCGACAAGCCGTACGCTTGAAGCGCAATTGACACAACTTCATGGCGGGGTGGGTACTGTTTTGCTACCCTCAGGTCAGGCTGCTATTACGGGCATAATGCAGGCGATGTTGCGCCCCGGCGATCGGGTTTTGGTCCCCAGCAG
>NZ_JBHEEO010000016.1:11609-95897 GCF_041929965.1 Brucella oryzae
TGCTACCCTCAGGTCAGGCTGCTATTACGGGCATAATGCAGGCGATGTTGCGCCCCGGCGATCGGGTTTTGGTCCCCAGCAGTGCGTACCCGCCGGTGCTGGCTTATTGTAGGGATTATCTTCAGGAATTCGGTATTAACCACACGATATACGATCCACTTTGCGGTGCCGAGATTGAAAAGCTGTTCGACCCTCGCACAAGGCTCGTCTGGGTGGAAAGTCCCGGATCGACCAGTCTTGAGGTGCAGGATTTGCCGGCAATCGTTCAGGCGGCACATCGCGCGGGTATATTGGTCGGCTGTGACAATACCTGGGCGTCACCGCTTTTATGCAAGCCATTGGCGCTCGGTGCGGATTTTGTCGTCGAGGCACTGACAAAATATGTTGGCGGCCATGCGGACGTGCTGATGGGCTCGGTCAGCATGCGTGAAGAAGTCCATGCCGAAAGATTGCGTGGTTGGCTGCGGTCAATGGGCATAGGCGTTTCTCCCGATGATTGCTCGCTTGTCCTGCGTGGGCTGGAGACAATGGGGGTACGCCTTGCGCATGTGGGCCGCATAGCAGCCGACATCGCACATAAGATCGGTCTTTCCACTGCTGTACAGCAGGTGCTTCACCCGTCTCTTCCAAATCATCCCGGCCATGCAAGTTTTCTGCGCGATTTCAGCGGTGCGAGCGGCTTGTTCAGCGTCGAACTGAAGCCTGAGGCCGCCCCTTTCCTTAGCTCAGCTCTGGATGGGCTGAAATGCTTTGCAATCGGTGCTTCATGGGGTGGAACCCATAGTCTCCTTGCGCCGATTACGCTGGTCCGTGGCGGTGATTCCGCTTTGCCGCAGCAGGAGCGCACTTATCTAAGGATCAGTATCGGCCTCGAAGACTCTGACGATATCTGGGACGATCTGAATATGATTTTTTATCGCCTGGAGCGCGAACTCCAGAACCTCTCGCATCCATTGAAAACTACTGTAAGGAACTGACAAATGACCGTCAAAAGACATGTCCAGACACCCATCATGCATCGTGTTGTCGAGGCCGGTGGCTTGGTTTTTATCGGCGGCACAACCGCTGATGATAAGAGCGCGGATATAAGCGGCCAGACCAGCCAGATACTATCGAAGCTCGAGAACTTCCTGCAACAGGGAGGAAGCGACAGGGATCATGTGGTACAGGCGACAATCTATCTTTCCGACTTGTCACTGAAGGCTGCAATGAATGAAGTATGGACCAGTTGGTTTAAGCCAGACAATCTTCCGGCACGCGCTGCCGTCGGGGTCGCGGAACTCGCAAAGGGTACTTTGGTCGAGATCACCTTTGTTGCCGCTAAAATCTGAACAATTTGAATAGAGAGGCAAGCACGCATTGCTTGCCGATACGCCATATGGAACACAAGACAAGGAATATCTGCGATGCTTGGTATCGGCGACACATTGCCTGAATTCGAAGTGACAGGCGTGAAACCCGGTTTTCATACAATTGAAGAGAATGGTGAAAGCGCATTTGAAACGCTGACACGCGATAGTTTTCCAGGAAAATGGAAAGTCATCTTTTTCTATCCGAAAGATTTCACCTTTGTTTGCCCGACCGAGATTGCCGCATTCGCAAGGCTGGCGGATGAATTCGCTGATCGGGATGCCGTCATTCTGGGTGGTTCGACGGATAATGAATTTTGCAAGCTGGCCTGGCGGCGCGATCATTCAGATCTCCATCGCCTGCCAATCTGGTCTTTTGCCGATAGCAATGGCAGTCTTGTCGATGGACTGGGTGTACGCGCACCGGAAGGTGTCGCATACCGATATACCCTTATCGTCGATCCGGAACATATCATTCAGCACGTCTATGCGACCAATCTGAACGTCGGACGCAATCCAACGGATACGCTGCGGGTTCTTGACGCCCTGCAGACAGATGAACTGTGTGCCTGTAACCGCCAGCCCGGCGGGGAAACAATCAGTGTTGCCGCTTGATGCCAAGGCCTTCCAATGCCACTTGATACGGTTATGGTAAGCGGTGATGTGGATGACAGAGCGGTATGACCCAAGGTTGCACCGCGCTATATTGGACCGCTCGTATTGCGTTGGCAATTTTGCTAACCAAAGACAGCCAGATGGCTCGTAATGGCGAGGCCGAAAAAAGAAAATGGTATTGTGATGGAACAGACCTATTCGACATGGCATCTGAGTGCCAGCAATGAGGCAGCAATGGAAGATATCCATACACCTTATTGGCGCCATTTCATCAATGCCGTTCCCGAGCAGGACTTGTCCGGCTCTACCCTTCTCGATTTTGGCTGTAACCGTGGCGGCTTTTTACGCCTGTTGCACAAGATGCGTCCGTTTACGCGGGGGGTCGGTATAGACATTGCTTCAGCGTCGATCAGCGATGCAAACAATCTGGCGGGAGATTATCCCGTCAGCTATTTCGTGGGCAGTGATCCAACTCAGCTCGACGCAGCGTTCGATCTGGCGTTCAGCTATGAGGTTATCTATCTCTTGCAGGATCTTTCGGAGCATGCACGCCAGATGAAAGCGGCACTGCGGGAAAATGGCGTTTATTATGCAGTCACCGGCTGCCACACCGAAAGCCCGCTCTGGAACCGGCGCAGGGATGTTATCGCGACGCGCAGCAATACACGTGTTCCAAGTTACTCTCCTGATGATTACATCAATGCCTTTGCGGATTGCGGTTTCAAGGTAACGTTGCGCCGATTTGGCTTTACCGATTTCGCACCACCGCCTGGCGATAGAAAGTTCCATCCCGGAATCATGGACGCCTTGACCTATAATGCCGAGGAAAAGATTTTATTCCGCTTCGCGAAATAAAACGCGCCGGCTTCGACCTTTAAAAATGTCATCGGCTATCCAGAAATGACGGCCGCTTTTTTAACGTTTGACATAATTCCGCCGAATATCTATTATTCTATAGTTAGATAGAATATTGGATTCTGACATATGGTTACAAACAAGGAACTGGAAGCTGCAGCGTCAATGTTCAAGGCGTTGTCAGACCCGCTAAGGCTTAAAACCCTGATAACCCTCTCTGAAAAAGAGTGCAGTGTCAGCGAGTTGTCCGAGATCGAAGATGAAAAGATCGGCACCGTTTCGGCCCGGCTAAAGGTTCTTCTTGCCGCACGGTTGGTTCAGCGGCGAAAGGAAGGTCAGAACGCCATTTACTCTATTGTCGATCATCATGTCCTCGCCATGGTCAACAATGCCATTGACCATGCATGCGAAAATCACTGAACGAAGAGAAGGGTGATATAATGACCAATTGTAATCTGCCTCATCATGCAAATCATGACCATCAGCATGGCCCGAACTGTGGTCACATTGCGGTGAAGCATAATAATCATATCGACTATCTTCACGATGGTCATCTGCATCATCCCCATGGTGATCATGTCGACGAACATGTCATCGAAATCAGCGCCACAAATCCAGATGGATGTAAGCCATTGACAGATTCCGTCGGTCATGACCACGACCATGTTCACGGGCCAAATTGCGGCCATGAGGCAGTTCCTCATGGTGATCACATCGATTATTTGGTGAATGGGCGTTTGCATCATCAGCATGGTGACCATTGCGACGATCATGGTCCGCTGGAACTAGGAAGCGCTTGAGTTCAGATCAAAGCAATTTATGCTTATAGGCAAGAAATCTTAAAAGCGCCGTGCGCCCGGAGGGTCGCACGGCGCTTGATATTGTTCAGATAATAATCGCGTTCAAAAATCCTTTTCATGTTTCGCGTTTCTGCCTTGAGGTTCTTCACATGCGGGGCAAACCATGGCTGAGTGCTGCTGTTCGATCCGACCAATTGGGCGTCCTCTGCTGGAGGTGCGCAAGGGCGAATGATGGGCCGTGCCGTTGGCTATGGACGAAGCCCGGATGACATCGTCATCCTGCCAGGTATCAGCGCAGCGATTGGATCCACAACGAGAGAAACAGAATTGGTCTGGGAAGAGCTCGAGGCTTTAACCAGCACGGTGGTTGGCCTGACACGTCTTTCGGCGAGGTTTGCCGGCCATGATCTTAGTGGCGTCCCGCTTGATCGGCCGCTGACAACGAACGATTTTCCTGATCTCAATGAGGTGGAGGCCTCGAAAAGCCGCGTGATCGGCTACATCGACATGACGCTCAGAGAAAGCCTGCACTTAGGCAGTTGCTTCGGAAATTGGCTGGTGCGCGGCGACACTTCGTTGCAACAGGAACGCCAAAACAGGTCGCTGACACCATCGAAGACTGGTTCAAAACCGGAGCCGCTGATGGTTTCAACGTGATGCCCCCATCTTCAACAGCCAGCTTGCATTGTTCGCGGAGGAAGTCGTTCCAGTCCTTCAGAAGCGCGGTCTGTTCCGTAAAGAATACGAAGGGAGCACGCTACGGTCGCATTTTGGCCTCGGCGCTGTTGTGCGGCCTCAACAGCTCGCAAGGTCTGCTTAGCTGTTGATTGCCGCGCTGAAATGCCTGACATATGACTGCATAGTCCGACCACGGTTCGCGCGCAAACAACCTTGGAGAACCAACTGTCATCACGGGGTCAACAACATCGTGCTGAACATGACCTCGCCGAAATTCGCCCATGCTATGCGGTTCGCACTGACTCAAGATGATTTCGCTCTTCCGCGCGGCAGAGCATGGTAATCCCGGTTCTGAACGTTGTGGTGGGTGCTTGAGCTTCCATTCGTGCGTTGGACCAGATTTTGAACAGGTTCCAGATTGCGGTGTTGTCATTTCCTTTCGGAGCCAAGGCGGCTCCAAAAGGAAACAGATCGTCGCAGGTCAGGCCGTAGCCTTATGGTCCGCGCCTTCGGCCAGCGTTTTCAGCAGGCCGCAAGCACCATGTTGTTGATAGCGCCGATCCAGCCGCGCCGCTCGGGATTGATCTCGCCGTCCGGCCAGAAGGCGACCCGCTCGCCCACCGTGCTGGCCAAAAGATCGAAAATGCCCTCGACGCTATCGGCGGGGATGCCGCCGGAGAACATGACGTTCTGGCATAGCTGACACATTTGGTCTTTTTGTTGAAGAAGCGATACAGGCAATCTTCGGCCTTTAAGCTGAAGACTCGTTATTGCCGTAATAGAGTTTGCCGAGTTGGATGGGACCGCGTCCCTGACTGCGGCGGTGGATATTCGTGTCACGCAAGGAATAAACGCAGTCGCAATATTCTTGCTGGTAGAATTCCTCGCGCTTGGAAATCTCGATCATCCGGGCAGAGCCGCCGCCTTTACGCCAGTTATAGTCCCAATAGGACAGGCCCTCGTAGGGTGCCGCGGCGCGTTTGCCGCAATCGTTGATCTGCGCCATGTTTTTCCAGCGCGAGATGCCGAGCGACGAAGTCATCATCGGAAAACCGTTCTCATGGGCATAAAGGGCGGTCCGTTCGAAGCGCATGTCAAAACACATGGTACAACGAATGCCGCGTTCCGGTTCCCATTCCATTCCCTTTGCTCGGGCGAACCAGTTGTCCTTGTCATAATCGGCATCAATGAACGCAACGCCGTGTTTTTCGGCAAAGCGGATATTCTCGTCCTTGCGCAGTAGATATTCCCGCTCGGGGTGGATATTGGGATTGTAGAAGAAAATCGTATAGTCGATGCCGGAGGCCAGCATTGCTTCCATCACTTCGCCGGAGCAGGGGGCGCAACAGGAGTGCAGGAGCACTCTCTTCTCGTCGCCGGGCAGGGTCAATTCGGGGCTTTGAACTTCCATCATCGCGACACACCTTAAAGCCGGCCGCAGGCATAGCGGCCGGATAAACGAACAAACGCTCCGTATCAATCAATGTACGAAGCGACGGTATCACCCTTACGGAAAGGCCGCTCCTGACACGCTGCCCGCAGTCAGAACAGGTGAACGATCCGGGCAGGTTTCCTGACTTGCGGTTCTTCGCTCTTCCCGGCGTACTGTGCGCCAGTGGCATATCGGGTTGGCTCGCCGTCTACAGTTGCGGGAGCAGCTCCGGATTTGGACATGGCCCTGACCGGATTCCCTTTTACCTGGAGTTTCCTCCGGCACCTAGATCATTATGAGAAACAGCACAAGCGCCAGCGACTGTCAATTTCAATCGTTAGGCCATGCTGTCTGGCTGAGTTTACCTACCTGCGCGACCTAATGCCGATAATGCATGTAAGGTGGGCGGGTGGGAAATGCAGGCGCGAAGAATTCAATTTCTTCGTCTATAACTTAAAGATATAAACATTTCTTTATGTGCTCTTGACATTATGTGCCCGATGCATGAAGAGTAACGATGCTTAGGTTCTCCGGTTGTCGCTTTTGACATGCCGGGGCTAAGAGGGAAGTCGGTGCCCCGTCTCATTCGGGAAAGCCGGCGCTGCCCCCGCAACTGTAAGCGGTGAGCGGATGTCCAGAATGTCACTGGGGTTTAACCCGGGAAGACGGACGAAAGCTATGACCCGCGAGCCAGGAGACCTGCCTTTGCAAAATAACGTCCACGGGCGGGGTGTCCCGGTGTGCCGTAGCGAAGGCCGCGTAGCGGTCTTTATTGCTATGCGTTCGCTGACCCATGCCCCCAACTTTTTGGGGTGAGTCATGTCTCAAACCGCAACTCCAGTCGCCGCAAAAGGCGGGTCACTTGTCGATTACCAGGAAATCACGGGGCATAACGACATTACGTTTCGCCTCAAGTCCCTTCGTTTTGACGAAAACTATCACCCCTCAGACACCACGCGTATCACGACCAACTTTGCTAATTTGGCCCGAGGGGAGAATCGCCAAGAGAACCTCCGTAATGCTCTGAGGATGGTCGACAATCGGTTCAACGCTTTGGCGCATTGGGATAATCCGAAGGCGATCGTTATTCTGTGGAACTTGAAATCATTTCGGTCGAAATCAATATCGATGCGGAAGGCAATAGGGATGCTTTCCCACTGATTGAAATTCTGAAAACGAATATCGTCGATCGGAAGACAAATGAACGCATCGAAGGCATTGTTGGGAACAACTTCTCTTCTTATGTTCGAGATTACGACTTTAGCGTCGTTCTGCCCGACTATAACAAGGAACGCTCCACGTTCAGCGTTCCAGAGAACTTCGGCGATCTGCATGGGAAACTATTCAAATGTTTCCTTAACTCAAATGCATACAATGAGCATTTTCGGAAACCACCAGTTATCTGCTTAAGCGCTTCAAGCAGTAAGACCTATCACCGGACTGGTAATTACCATCCGGTGCTGGGCGCAGAATATCAGCAAAACGAATTATCTTTGACTGATCAATATTTTCAAAAAATGGGATTGCAGGTACGCTTCTTCATGCCGCCAAACAGTGTTGCGCCTTTCGCTTTCTATTTTGTTGGCAACCTCCTTGATGACTATACCAATCTTGAGCTTATTGGCACAATCAGCACGATGGAAACTTTTCAGAAGATCTATCGGCCCGAGATTTACAATGCCAATTCGGTAGCTGGGGCTTGCTTTCAGCCAAGCCTGAAACACGAAGACTATTCACTGACACGCATTGTCTATGATCGCGAAGAGCGAAGCCGACTGGCCGTTGAGCAGGGACGATTCGCTCAGGAACAATTCATGACGCCGTATAAGACCGTCCTGGAGCAATGGTCTGCCAATTACACCCTTTGATGAGCCAAAAGATAAGGTTACCTATCATGAAAAGACTATTGCCTACGTCGACCGCTGGCAGTTTGCCAAAGCCTTCCTGGCTTGCAGAACCTGAGAAGCTTTGGTCCCCATGGAAGCTGCAAGATGATAAATTGATCGAGGGCAAACGGGATGCCTTGCGTTTGGCACTATATGATCAGCAGCAGGCGGGCATTGATATCGTTAGTGACGGCGAACAGACGCGTCAGCATTTTGTCACGACATTTATCGAGCACCTTGATGGTGTTGACTTTGAAAAGCGTGAAACGGTCAGAATCCGCAATCGTTATGATGCCAGTGTGCCGACAGTCGTTGGCGCTGTGTCTCGGCCGAAGCCGGTTTTTGTTGAAGACGCCAGGTTTTTACGTAAACAAACTGCTCAGCCGATCAAGTGGGCTCTTCCGGGTCCAATGACCATGATCGATACTCTTTATGATGTTCACTATAAAAGCCGCGAGAAGTTGGCGTGGGAGTTCGCGAAGATACTCAATGAAGAAGCTAAAGAACTGGAGGCTGCTGGCGTCGATATCATCCAGTTCGATGAGCCTGCGTTCAATGTGTTCTTTGACGATGTCAATGATTGGGGTGTTCCTACCCTTGAGAAGGCAATCGAAGGTCTCAAATGCGAAACGGCCGTTCATATTTGCTATGGATACGGAATTAAGGCCAACACTGATTGGAAAAAGACACTTGGTTCTGAGTGGCGACAGTATGAGGAATCTTTCCCCAAGCTGCAAAAGTCCAACATCGACCTGATCTCGCTGGAATGTCAAAACTCACATGTTCCGATAGATTTGATTGAACTTCTCCGAGGCAAGAAGGTGATGGTCGGGGCTATTGATGTTGCGACCCAAACCGTTGAGACTCCCGAGGAAGTTGCCAACACTCTGCGAAAAGCACTTCAGTTTGTTGATGCTGACAAGCTTTATCCCTGCACCAATTGCGGGATGGCTCCGCTGCCGCGACAAGTAGCACGCGGCAAATTAAGTGCATTGGGTGCAGGTGCTGAAATCATCAGAAGAGAGCTTTCGGCATAATCCTTGCTGAATGACATGAGGCCGACATGAACGTTATGAACCACCGCTTCGAAAATGTAGATAAAACTGCGTTTCGTAATGGCATGTCGCGCCTCGGCTCCGCCGTCAGCGTTGTTACAACGATATATGAAGGCAAGAGATACGGCTTTACAGCTTCAGCAGTCTGTAGCGTTAGCGATACACCAGCAACACTTCTCGTCTGTCTCAATCGCGGAAGCTCTTGCTTTCAAGCCTTTGAACGTGCCCGCCACCTCTGCGTCAACACGCTTATGCCAGGGCAGGAGGACATCTCAGACCACTTTGGCGGAAGACTTCCAACGAAAGACCGTTTTGCGATAGGGAATTGGCGGGAAGGTCTGACGGGTACTCCGGTCTTGGAAAACGCGTCTGTCAGCTTTGAGTGCGAACTGACCAATGCGGTTGATGAGGCAACGCATCGCATCTTCTTCGGGCGCGTGATCGATATTCGTGAACACGAGGAACAGGCAACACTGCTCTATTGCATGCGTCGCTATCTCAATGGCTAGCCAGCTGATACGAGGGCTCCCTTAATCCCAGAGTTTCTGAATGCATCCCGCAAAGTCCCATCCTGTTTGTCCTCTGCCTGCTTCAATTGAAATTCTGCCCAGGCAAATACCGACAAGCGATCAGCTCAGAGCGTTGCTGCCCTCAGGCACGCTTGTTTATCTGGCCGACGTTGGAGCGCCAAGAACGAATGCCGAAATGCTGGTCGCCGCGCAGCGCCTACGAGAGGTAGGCTGCATTCCGGTGCCTCATGTTGCAGCACGGCGGATCAAAAGTCGCGAAGCTTTGGAGAGGCGCATAAAGGAACTTACAGAACTGGCTGGGGTGAACAATGTTCTTGTGGTTGGCGGTAGTCTCGCCACGCCTTTAGGTCCGTATAAAAGCACAATGGATATTTTTGAAACCGGAATCATAGACCGGTTTGGCATTAAGGATGTTTCTATCTGCGGACATCCGGAGGGAAGTCCGGATTTCACAGAGGTATCGGCGATCGAAGCTCTCAGGCAAAAGCAGGCATTTGCTGAGCGAACCGGCGCGCGTCTGCGTATCGTGACGCAATTCTGCTTCGATCCCGCCCGTGCCTTAGCTTGGGCGGCAAGCCTAGCAAAAGTCGGTGTCGATCTTCCTGTCCATATTGGTGTGGCAGGCCCGGCTAAGTTTGCCACGCTGATCAGGTATGCAACACTTTGCGGCGTTGGAAACCCCCTGTCGATGCTGACAAGAAGCGCGGGCAATATCATGTCGCTCGCGACCGGCTACTCGCCAGAAACCTTTGTTTTGCCGATCGAGAAAGAACTGGCAACTCTTGCTCGACCGACTATATCGCAGTTGCATATATTTCCGTTCGGTAGCCTCGAAAATGCGTTAAGCTGGCTGCGCAGGCGGGGATCTTGGTAAACCGACCTCCTAAGCACCGGGAATATCGTTCTACAGGTTCGCGAATTTATGGAGCTGGTCGACGCCCTCGCGGCTTCCCGTATATTTTTGCGGGAAGCCGTCAAGTGCTGTCAGACAGAAGCAGGTTCCGGCACAATGGTTTTCACGATGGAGGCGTCGAGGGCCTCGTAATCTGCAAGACCGATTGTGTCATAAAGCTCTGCACGTGTTTGCATGTCTCCGAGGACAGACTTTGTCGATCCTTCCACCTTGAGCGTATCGTAGAGCCGTTCTTGCGCTTTGTTGGCGATTCGCAGCGAGGAAACGGGCCAGATGATCATCCGATATCCCATTTCTTCGAATTCGGATGCCGTAAAGAATGGCGTTCTTCCGAATTCGGTCATATTTGCCAGAAGAGGCACCCCGGGCATTCGGCGGGCAAACTCGCGAAACATATCGGCATTGGTCAGCGCTTCCGGGAAGATGGCATCCGCACCCGCTTCCAAATAGAGCTTGGCGCGCGCCACAGCGCCGTCGATACCTTCGCTTGCTGCGGCATCGGTGCGAGCGATCAGGTACAGATGGCGACGCGCTTTGGCGGCAGCGGCGACTTTTGCAGCCATATCATGCGCGTCTGCGAGTTTTTTATCGTTGAGATGGCCGCATTTCTTTGGAAGCAATTGGTCTTCTATATGAACTGCACCGGCACCGGCATCTTCGAACGTGCGTACCATATGCATGACATTGAGCGCTTCACCATAGCCAGTGTCACCATCGACAAGCAAAGGCAATCCACTTGCCCGTGCGATCTGGCGGATGAAGAAGGAAACCTCATCCACTGTAATCATGCCGAGGTCCGGTATTCCCATCGAGGCGGTCATGGCAGCTCCAGAGAGGTAAAGCCCGACAAAGCCCGCCTTTTTAGCCTGAAGGGCCGCCATTCCGTTATGCGCACCAGGTAGCTGGAGAATAGATCGCTGATCCAGAAGTTTTCTGAAACGTATGCCAGCGGGTTCTGAAGCGAGATCAGATGCAACAAGATAAGTCATGATAATTCCTTAGGCGGCATGTGGTTGAGGAACACGGGAAGTGCCGCGACGCTCAATAGGAATGAAGGCTTTGTTCTCAGGGCCGACATAGTTTGCCGAGGGGCGGATAATCTTGTTGTCGACACGTTGTTCGATGACATGGGCGGCCCAGCCCGAGGTCCGCGCAATGACGAACAGGGGGGTGAACATGGCTGTCGGAACACCAAGCAGATGATATGAGACCGCACTGAACCAATCGAGATTGGCGAACATGTTCTTGGTGTCCGCCATTGTCTTTTCGATGCGGTCTGCAATGTCGTACATGCGCGTTGAGCCTGCTTCGTTTGAAAGGCTGAGCGCTATCTTCTTGATGACTTCATTGCGTGGATCGGCAACCGTATAGACAGGATGGCCAAAACCGATAATGACTTCCCTGGCCTCCACGCGACGGCGAATGTCTGCCTCTGCTTCGTCAGGGTGGCTGTAACGCTTCTGGATTTCGAAGGCCACTTCATTGGCCCCGCCATGTTTCGGGCCGCGTAGAGCGCCGATTGCGCCAGCAATTGCAGAATACATATCCGAACCTGTTCCGGCGATGGAGCGTGCCGTGAAGGTCGAGGCGTTGAATTCGTGTTCCGCATACAGGATCAACGAGGCATGCATGGCTTGTACATGAGAGGCACCCGGTGACGTCCCATGCAGGAGGTGTAGGAAATGCCCGCCAATCGAGTCATCGTCAGTCTCGACATCGACACGACGGCCATTATGCGCAAAATGATGCCAGTACAGCAACATTGAACCGAGAGAAGCCAGAAGGCGGTCCGCAATATCGCGTGCGCCCGAATGATTATGGTCCGAGGCTTCAGGAAGAACGCAACCAAGCGCTGACACGCCTGATCGCAGAACATCCATCGGATGAGTGGCTGCGGGCAATAGTTCAAGCGTGCGTTTTACGACATCAGGCAATCCACGAAGGGATTTGAGCTTTGCCTTGTAAGCGAGAAGTTCTGTGCGGGTGGGCAGATCACCATGAATGAGGAGATAAGCGATTTCTTCAAATTCGCAGGTTTCGGCCATGTCGAGAATGTCATAGCCTCGATAATGCAGATCATTGCCTGTCCGCCCGACTGTGCAAAGTGCCGTATTTCCGGCCACAACACCGGAAAGAGCCACAGACTTCTTGGGTTTTGGTGTAGTCATGTTCCATTCCTCCCGTAATGTTCACACTTTCCAGTCGAAGATTCCGCTCGCGGCGGGAACGCCCAGCCGATCAGGCACAACGCTGAAATTCAGGCCGTCAAGTTCATCGGGCTTCAGCGAGGTCAGCCGTTCGACGGCTGCGATGAAACGGTCCTGTTCGGAAACATCGACTATTCCGTCTGCCAGAGTCCGGAACTTGTTAATGTAGTCAGGACGTTTGAAGGGGCGCGCGCCCAACGGGTGGGCGTCGGCAATAGCGAGCTCGTCGTCGATGACCGATCCATCTTTCAGGGTTACGACGACACGGCCACCGAAAGCCTTCTCCCCAGGGTCAGAGCTGTGATAGCGCTTTGTCCATGCAGGATCTTCAACCGTCGCAATCTTGTGCCACAGAGCGACGGTTTCAGGCCGTTGTGCACGCTCAGGAGCATAAGATCGCTCGTGGTGCCAGCCGCCGTCTTCAAGCGCGACAGCAAAGATATACATGATTGAGTGGTCAAGCGTTTCGCGGCTGGCATGCGGGTCCATTTTCTGCGGATCGTTCGCGCCCGTGCCAATCACATAATGGGTATGGTGGCTGGTATGAATGACTATGTTATTCACATTGGAAAGATCGCCGATCTTCGCTCCCATGCGGCGTGCAAGGTCGATCAGGGCCTGGCTTTGGTATTCTGCGGAATGTTCCTTCGTGTAGGTCTCCAGAATGGCGCGCTTGGGCTGGCCCTTGGCGGGCAGGGGGACAACATATTGTGTCTGAGGCCCGCCAAGCAGCCATGCAATAAACCCGTCTTCGCCTTCCCATGCAGGTGACGGCGCGCCTTCTCCGCGCATAACGCGGTCGACCGCTTCAATGGCCATTTTCCCCGCGAATGCGGGTGCAAACGCCTTCCAGCTGGAAATTTCGCCCTTGCGCGATTGCCGTGTGGTCGTGGTTACATGAAGCGCCTGCTGAACTGCCTGATAGATTGTCTCTGCGGGCAATCCGAGGGCAGTTCCTATGCCAGCGGCGGCCGATGGTCCAAGATGGGCAATATGGTCGATCTTATGCTCATGCAGGCATATGCCTTTTACGAGGTCGACCTGAATTTCATATCCGGTTGCAATGCCGCGAGCCAGATCGCTGCCGGAGAGGCCGCAATGTTGTGCTACCGCCAGAATGGCCGGAATATTGTCGCCGGGATGCGAATAGTCTGCCGCCAGAAACGTATCGTGAAAGTCGAGTTCACGGACCGCGACACCATTGGCCCACGCCGCCCATTCTGGCGAAACGCGCTTGTCACTTGAAAACCCGAACACCGTGGCCCCTCGCGCATAAGGATGGGCGATGGCCTGTGCGCGCGCGCTTGCAACCGGGTGCCGTGCCAGTGATGCCGCAGCAACAGACGCATTGTCTATAATGCGATTACCAATCATCTCGACGACATCATCGTCAAGCGGCACGTCGTCGGCGGCAACAGATGCGATTTTCCACGCGAGCTGATCTTCGCGGTCCAGATGTTCGGCAGATTTGTAGGTGCGGACGGTATGAGTATTCACGAACAGATTTCCTTTCCACAAGTCATGTTCAAACTCTTCTGCACATCGGTGGGGTGGGCAGCGCTATCGACCGCCACCATTCGAAATCGTCCCGTAATTACGGGAGCTGCATTTTCTGAGTTCTGATTTGTAATGGAGACGCCAACGGTTACAGACCTGCGGCTAGCATTCAGAATATTGGCGGTAATTTCGAGAATAGTGCCAACCGCGACGGGACTGTGAAATTTGACCTTCAACACTTCTGCCATGACAACAGGTTTGGCTGTGTAAATACTCGCTGTGGCAAAGGCCGCTCTGGTGAGGATTTCAAGCGCATTGCCCGCATACAGCGTGCCGTAATGGTTGGCACGATCAGGGAAGACCATTTCCAGAAAATTGTAATCTGAATTCAATGACGTTTCAGTTGGAACACTCATGGATAATTCTGGCCTTGCATCACAAACGTTAATTCGCAATATCCACTTATGGGAAAAGCGGTAAATGACTGAAAATGTGTAGTTTAGCGAAGTTAAATCGGTGAATTTGCAAAGTTTGCGAAGTCATCTGCAGTTGATTGGAGGAGCCATGAAGAAGCCATTTGTAGGGCTGCGTCTGAAACGACTGCGCGAGGAACGCCAACTGACCCAGCAAGCGTTGGCAAATGCACTTGGAATATCTCTGAGCTATCTCAACCAGATCGAGAACAATCAGCGACCCATTACTGTCCAGGTACTATTGCGCATGAATGCAGCTTTCGGGATCGATGTTCAGCTTTTCTCCGGGCAAGATGATGGACGCATGATCGGAGAGTTGAGACAGGTATTCTCAAACCCGCTGCTAGGCGAGACGGTCAGCAACAGTGAGATCAGGGAGATTGCCAGCAATATGCCAGCTGTGGGGCGCACTGTTCTCCAGCTTTACAAGCAGATGCGAAAGGCGATTGAGCAGTCGGAGGCGCTCGCTATGCGTCTGGGTGATCCAAGGCAATCGTCATTGGAGCCCTTTCCTTCCATGCCTTATGAGGAAGTCCGCGACTATTTTTATGCGAGAAGCAATCACATCGCCGAACTCGATCTCTGTGCAGAGAAACTGGCTGGAGAACTTGGCATGCAAATTGGGCGATTTGATCAAGCCCTCGTGGAACGCCTCCATAATCTGCATTCCGTCTCGGTAAAGTATGATCAGTCCTTTGATTATCAAAGCTCATTGAGGCGTTTTGATCCGGCGTCCCGAACTCTTACGCTGTCCAATACGCTTTCTCCCGGACAGTCTGCGTTTCAGATGGCGACGCAATTGTGCTTCCTTGAACAGGCCGGGTTGCTCGACACTCTGACGGGGAAGGCAGGGTTCTCCAGCTCAGAAGCCGTTGCTCTTGCCCGCATTGGCCTCGCCAATTATTTCGCTGGCGCGCTGATACTGCCTTATAGGGCCTTCCTGCAATCGGCCGAACAATTGCACTACGATATTGATCTGCTCGGCCAGCGATTTGGGGTGGGTTTTGAAACCATTTGCCATCGGCTGAGCACCTTGCAACGACCGGGTGCGAATGGAGTACCATTCTTCTTTGTTCGCGTTGACAGGGCAGGCAATATCTCCAAGCGGCAGTCTGCAACAGATTTCCATTTCTCCAGAATAGGCGGCAGTTGTCCTCTTTGGACAGTATACGATGCGTTTTCTTCGCCGGGCCGGATTTGCACCCAGATTGCTGAAATGCCGGATGGACGGGCTTATCTGTGGGTTGCAAGAACGGTCACACATCATCATGGCGGATATGGTGCGCCGGACAAGACTTTTGCCATTGGATTGGGATGCGATCTCAGGGATGCGGAGCGTCTGGTTTATTCAAAGGGCCTGGTTCTGAACGATCTGAGTGCGCGAACCATGATTGGTGTGGGTTGCAAGCTGTGCGAGCGCCGCGAATGCAGCCAACGCGCCTTCCCCCCGATAAGCCATGAAATGCAAATCAGCGATAATGTTGCAGCGATTTCACCCTATGCGGCGAGCTGACGTAAAGGGGCATTTCTGACCCCTTTTGCCACTCCTTGATAAAAACTGAAAAAGAGCCCGTTTATTCGATAAAAGGGGAATGCAATGGATCTGGCAGATTTATTGGAACTGATAGAGATTATGGAAAAACGCCGCGTATCCAGCCTCGTTTATTGACCTGATGCGAAAGGTTTCGTTCAATGAAAACCGGATGTTGATGGAGGAAAAGTTTCAGGTGTTTTTCAATGGAAGTTTTGTAATAGGGCGCTGCTTACAATCCGGTATTGAAGTCTCATTGGATGAGGAAATTTTTGCGCTGGATGTGTTCATTCCACGAAAGACGCCAGCTCGACGCAGTTTTCGTAGAGCAGTCAACATATTAAAGAGCAGTTTTCAAACCGATGATAGGAACGTATTCTTATTCCATCCCACCGATAGTGAGTTGGGGTTATTCCTTGACAAGCTCCGCAGGATTGATCGTCGGGTCAGCGCAATTATCAACGCTCCGCTATCCAGCCGTTCGGTTGAAAATTTTCTCAATATCTCTGCCGAAGAATGCCGACGCTGGACAAAATCTGGCAAACTTCCAGGCCCAACAAAGGTTGCATCATCGCGGACAAAGAAGTCTTTTACCGTAACACTTTACCCTCCCTCTCTAATTCAGAATCTGGTCGTCCATCCTCATATCATCGAGGATTGGCGTCGCGAGGAGTTGGCTGATCCCGGAGAAATGTTTGCAAGGCTTGAGGCGGACTGATTTCCAAGTCGAAATGGCGTTTGGGCAGGCCTGACGATTAACTGCGATTTGCTCAAACATTGCTTGACTGATCAGGGAACAAAAACCTAGTGATCATTTCACGGTTCCTGGCGATGAGAATTGCCGGGATTAAAAGGGAACACGGTGAGGACGACCCGAATGGGGCCAAATCCGTGGCTGCCCCCGCAACTGTAAGCGGAGACCGTTCATCCGAGTGACGCTTTGTTTTTCGAGCGTCATGCCACTGCGAAAGTGGGAAGGCAGATGAGCAGTGCAAACTCTGTGAGCCAGGATACCTGCCGTATCAAACCGTCCAACTTCACGAGCGGGGAAGCTCGGAAAGGATCATTATGATCGCTTGCTACATCCTCCCAAAAGCTGCTCCGCTCAATTCATTGGTGGCGATGCACTCACATCTCCGCGAAAGGAAAGACTGTGCGCTTTAAATCTCTCGTTCTTGCTTTGGCGACGGCCTCTTTGCTGGCAACCGCAGTAACACCTTCATTTGCCGACAAAACCCGATATCCACTGACGCTCAAGAATTGTGGGCATGACATCACATTCAAGCAGGCTCCTAACCGTGTGGTTTCGGTTGGTCAGAGCTCGACTGAAATACTCTATCTCCTTGGCGTTGCTGAAAAAATTGTCGGAACGGCGTTGTGGATCGGGCCAGTTCTTCCCGGATTTGAAGAGCTGGACAAGAAAGTTCCACGTCTTGCGGATAACGATCCAAGCTTCGAAAGCGTCGTCGCAACGAAACCGGATATGATCGCCAATCAGTTTGAATGGCAGATCGGGCCACAGGGTGTTGTGGGGACGTCAGAGCAATTCGCGGAACTGAATATTCCAGTCTACACATCGCCTGCTGATTGCATTGGTAAGGACAATTCCAGCGGCGGCGATGGCTTGCGCACGTCAAAATTCTCGATGGACATGATCTATCAGGAAGTCTCCGATCTCGCCAAAATCTTCGACGTGCAGGAAAAAGGTGACAAGCTCGTAGCCGAACTGAAGGAGCGCGAAGAAAAGGCCAGAAACAAGATTGCCGGATTAAAAGGCGAAGCGTCGGCGGTCTTCTGGTTTTCCAGTGCCGAATTGGATATCGATCCCTACGTTGCGGGTCAGAGCGGAGCCCCCGGTTACATCATGTCGACGCTTGGGGTGAAGAACATTATCGCCAGCGAAGAAGAATGGCCAACAGTTGGCTGGGAAACCATTGCAAAAGCCAATCCGACGATCATTGTTGCTGGAAAGATGGAACGCCGTCGGTTCCCGGCAGATGATGTTGCAGTCAAGCTCAAGTTTCTCGACACGGATCCGGTCACAAACCTGATGCCTGCTGTCAAGGAGAAGCGAATAGTGGAGATGGATGCTCAGGCAATGAACCCGACGATCCGCACGATTGAAGGGATCGAAGTCCTGGCAGATGCGCTTGAAAAGGCAGGCTTGTCAAAATGAGCGGGCTTTCGAAAGTAGGAATTGTCCGAGCGACGGCCCTGGCATCTCTCTTGGTTATGAGCAATCACTTGCCTGCCTATGCGGAAACCATTGAAGTCAAGATGCTCAATCGTGGGCAAAATGGTAGCATGGTGTTCGAACCAGAGTTTGTCAGCCTGAAACCAGGCGACATTATTCAGTTCAGGGTCGGCAACAAGAGCCATAACGCGGCATCCATTCCGGGAATGTCTCCGGAAGGCTATGCCGGGTTCAAAGGCAAGATTGACCAAGAAATTGCTGTGACCTTTGATGAGGCTGGCTTCTATGGCATCAAGTGTTCGCCCCACATTGGTATGGGAATGGTGATGATCGTAAAAGTAGGCGATGCAGCCGTTACTCCTGATTTTATCCAGGCGGATTTACCCCAACGGGCCAAGAAGCGTTTTCAGGAGATACTGGATCGGGCAGGCGAGAAACCGCAGTAGTCTTGAAACCACGAGATACCTCGTGTCGGTTTCCGGCACGAGGTCATTTTTGGAATTTAAGACTGCGCGGAAACCCTGTAATTTCCCAAATGAGGAGGCTCAAGGGTGAATTTTAGTTCGCTGCGTCGGTCAATGTGCGGCACTTTTATTGGATCTCTTTTGGGTGGGATTCAGATTTGCTTATCGAAATCGACACAAGTGTCGACACGAGATCCTGCCAGATAGGAAAAGCGTCCGAAATCCTTATATCCCAATGCTCTCCAGAAACGGAGCGTATTTGTCGCCTCTGCATCGGCATGCAAGTAACATTTATGGTATCCTAGCTCATACGCATCAGTTTCCAATGCCTTTACAATTTGTCGTCCAATTCCCCGACGGCGATATGAAGAATCGAGATAAACGCGTACGATCTGGCACACCTGTGCTTTATATTCATACCTCGTTTGTAGTCTGCTTTGGGTGGTTGGCTTGTAACTCAAATCATACAATCCACCTGCGGCTATAATCTTGCCCGTTTCCCCACAAGAAGCCCTATAGAACCTTCCCCTGTTGGGTGTGGAAAACCAGTTCAAATCGTTAGAAAGCAACAATGAGTCGAGGTCGGCATGCCACTTTTCGTTATACTCGATTGCATATTGTTCCTTTATCACTCGAAGACAAAAGGCTCTGATTTCTTTTCTCAATATCAAAGGCGTAAATGAACTCAGTGGTGTTAGCTTCAAAGCT
The DNA here is from genome assembly GCF_041929965.1 of Brucella oryzae. NCBI lineage: Bacteria > Pseudomonadati > Pseudomonadota > Alphaproteobacteria > Hyphomicrobiales > Brucellaceae > Brucella > Brucella oryzae. The sequence continues at coordinate 30,797 of NZ_JBHEEO010000016.1, forward strand.
ATTTCTTTCAAGATCCAACAATGGCGTAGAAGTGGCTAATTTAGCTATCCATAACGGGATGGTGAAAGATAGGGAGTCTGATTTAGCCCCGCTCAAATTACTAACCGAGGCAGTAGAAAACCACATGCTTCACTCCCTTGGCTTAACGACGCTTAAAAGAGCGTCCTCATTGATTGCTCCATTTTTTCTAATCGATCCGCTATGAACAGGACAGCACTTTCCTTTCTCTGACTATTTTACATGTTTTCTTGAATCCAGATGAGAAGGCTGCGTAGTGCTAACGGTATCCCAGCCTGCTCATTTTCGATGTGACAGCTTTTCTACCGGGATTATAGCGGTATGGCTCTATTCCCGATTCCCGCTCTGCCTTTGCGACATAATTGTTCCGCTCGCCGAGCACGGTATTGAGGTTTCGTTCCAGACTGTCACGGAATGCACTTCGATGTTTGATCTTAAATTCGCCTAGAGGCAAGATCGGGTCGAATATCATGGCTCAGCAACGATCCTGGTTTTGTATCGGAATATCTCATGGCTCCCATTCTGTTGCAGTTTGCCAGTCAGGTGCTGCTAGCGGCTGGGCCATCGACAACTCAGCCGTTGGACTGCCTCGACTGGCCGAAAGACGAGTCAGAGCAGGACAGGGGTATATTTTTACAGTTGCCGGATAACGACTTGAACATGATATGGCACGACGGATTTCATCGCCACAGTGCATCACTTGGACGTTCTTGACTGGCAATCTGGAATTAGCATCGCATAATCAAAAGTCGTGCTTCTCGATTTTGCGGTTACAATTCGTGTGTATTCCTATTTTAACTCCCGACTGTGAGAAGTTCTCTTTGATTGGCTTGCGCAAGCACCAAGATCAACTCATATCTATATGGATGTCAGAACTTTTCTGGGAAATCGTTGTGTGAATAGCGATGCTGCCGTTGAGTTGAGAAACGATAATTCAATAGTGACGGAGAATGTATATTTTTTCCTAATCGGGCGTAAAAACTTCACAGTCATTTGTCATTACAAAAATGTTTTGGACATGGTTGACATCATTTCAATGGTGAGGTTATTTGTAATTACAAATATATAAAAGAGGGAACATCAATGAGATATAATTTGTCGATTGCGGCCATGGCCGTTGCGTTGGTTGCTGGTTCATTTTCAAGTGTCAACGCTCAGGAGCAGCGCGAAATCGTTATCGCTAATGAAGGCGGTTTCCCTCCGTTTAACATGACGGCAGCTGATGGTACGCTTCAGGGTTTTGACATTGATCTCGGAAATGCGATGTGCGAGATCATGAAGGTGAAATGCCGCTTCGTCACCAATGAATGGAGCGGCATTATTCCCGCTCTTCTGGCTGACAAGTTCGATGTGGTGATCGGCGGCATGGGAATTACCGAAGAGCGCAAGAAACGCGTCATCTTCAGCGATCCCTACGCAAAGACATATTCCTATTTCGGTGTAGTCGAGGGCAATGAATTCGACATTTCCCCGGACACGATGAAGGACAAGACGATCGGCGTGCAACAGGGTACAACGAACGCCGCGTATATCGAAAAGACCTTTCCCGGTGCCGAAGTGCGGCGCTATCCATCCATGGATGCTCTCATATCCGACCTGAAAACCGGGCGCGTCGATATCGTTCTGGGCGATATCGAGCCGTTTGTAGGCAAGGAAGGCGATACGCCAAAAATGATTAATATCGGCGATCCGGTCCAGGTATCGGAAGGCATAGGCATGGCTTTCCGCCCGGCCGATACGGCTCTACGCGATGAATTTAACGCTGCTCTCAAGACGACACGTGACAAGGGTATATGGGATGAGCTTGCCAAAAAATGGGGCCCGCCCATCAAGTAATTTCATGGCCTTGCAGCTTCCATAGCGCAATTGTCATGACCTGCTGCTCCGATAACTGTGAGGTGTTGAGCAGCCGTCAGCCTGAAACTCTATTTCCGTCAACGTCTGAACAGCAGCCTTTACCCGGCTTCGCAATTCAGGAGCCGCACCACATGGCTACCCCGGAATTGTTCGGGGTAGCGTCGGGAAAGCCATGCCTGGCGGGAAAAGCACCTAAACTATCGCGTCTCTATGGCGCTACAGAAACAGGTTATCCGCATGCTTGAATATCTGGAAGCCGGCTGGGGCTGGCAATTTGCTAGAGCCTTCGGCGTCAGCCTGATGGTTGCGATCTTCAGTTTCGCCTTCAGTATGTTAATCGGCATTGTGCTTACGATCTTCGCCAGGTCGCCACTTAAGGGCGCAGCCTTCGTCGTCAGGCTTTACACCTATATTTTCCGTAGCCTTCCGGACATTTTGCTGCTGATCCTGATATTCTATACCGCCGATGGGATGCTCAACAGCCTGCTCTCCATCATTCCGGGCATGTCCCACATAAAGGTCAGTCCGCTGGTACCGGGCATTATGTCCACATCCATCGTGCTTGGGGCGTATTCAACCGAGCTTTTCAAGGCCGGCTGGGCGGATATTCCCGCCGGACAGCATGAGGCGGGCAGGGCGCTCGGCTTTTCCGGATTGCAGTCCCTGGGACTGATCATTCTCCCGCAGGTCTACAGAAAAATGATCCCACATCTCAGTTCTCTCTGGCTGATCAGTATGAAGGAAACGGCGCTTCTGAGTATTATCGGCATTTCCGATATAGTGCGCATCGCCTCGCTGGGCGCACGCTCGACCGGCGCTCCCTTCACTTTCTACGGTATTGCCATCGCGATCTTCATCGTCTTTGCATTCGTCTCGGCAAAGCTGTTTCACCGGCTTGAAAGGCGTTCCCGCCAGTCGATGGGAGGAGTTTGATGGAACTCATCCTTTCCTATACGCACGAAATTCTTGGCGGGCTTTCCACCACCCTCAGCCTGTTCATCATTTCGCTGCTGATTGGCTTTGTGCTCGCGGCGCTTATGGCTTTTGTCCAGATATGTTTCGGCGGACTGACAGCGTCCATCGTCTGGAACCTGATGTTCTGTATTCGCGGCGTGCCTATGCTGCTGATGCTCTATGTCATCTATTATGGCTTTCCGGTTCTGCCGGTCATCCGCGAGACGTTTCTGTGGAACATATTCTCCAGCCCGTTCTGGTGCGCGGTTATGTGTCTGGCCATTGTGGAAATGGCCTATACGTCCGAGATCATGCGCGGCTCCTACTACCAGACTCCGAAGGAGCAGATCGAGGCAGCAAGATCCCTGGGGCTGACAGGCTTCCAGACCTTCCGGGTGGCGATTTTCCCGGCCATGCTGCGCAATGGCTTTGCCGCCTATACGACAGAAGTCATCATGCTGTGCAAGTCGACGGCCCTGGCGTTCACTGTCACGGTCATGGATGTCATGGGCTTTGCCAATGAAATCCGCTCACGTACGCTCGATATCTATGAGCCGTTGCTGATCGCCGGCATCATCTATCTCTGCATCACCATCATCACACGGGTCGCTATCTCGACGCTTTTCTCGCTCGTTTCCGTTTCGGGGCGGGGAGGTATGGAAGCGCTGTGATCACCCCTGCCAATGATCCGAAAGAAAGGGGTCCGGCATGCCCGATATGAATCTCGAAAAGTCGATTGAAATTGAAAAGATGAGCAAGTGGTTCGGTGACTTCCAGGTCCTGGACAATATCAATCTCAGTGTGCGTGAAGGTGAAAAGATCGTCGTTTGCGGCCCTTCGGGCTCCGGAAAATCGACCATGATCCGCTGCATCAATGGTCTTGAATCCTTCCAGGGCGGCAAGATCACCGTCAATGGCGTTGAGCTTTCGCAAAAATCGAAGGTGCTGGATGCGGTTCGCAAGAATGTCGGCATGGTTTTCCAGCAGTTCAATCTCTTTCCGCACCTGACCGTGCTGGAAAACTGCACTCTGGCGCTGAGATGGGTGCACAAGGTTCCGCGCCAGGAGGCGGAGGAAATAGCCCGCCGTTACCTGAAACGGGTGAGGATACCCGAGCAGGCGGATAAATATCCCCGGCAGCTTTCCGGCGGGCAGCAGCAGCGTGTAGCTATTGCACGTTCGCTCTGCGTCAAACCCTCGGTGCTTCTATGCGATGAGCCAACCTCTGCGCTCGATCCGGAAATGGTCAAGGAAGTGCTGGAAACGCTGGCGGACCTGGCGCAGGACGGCATCACCATTATCTGCGTAACGCATGAAATGGGCTTTGCGCGCAAGATCGCCGATCGCGTCATCTTCATGGATCAGGGCAAGATCGTAGAGGAAGCGCCCCCATCCGTATTTTTCGAAAGCCCGAAGGAAGCGCGTACCAGGCACTTCCTGGAGCAGATACTGCATTGAGCAGACGCCACACCCTGCGCTCCTGAAGGGCAATGAATGTCCTGGTAATTTGAAGGCAACAAAATGACAGATCTGAATATCAAGACTCCCTCGCTTGCGAAGGGACAGAGATCGCTTGGCCCGGGAAACCCGGCTTTCCCGCTGCTACCCGCCCTGCTTTCGGGTTGCCCCGAAACCTCGAATGAAGGCATGCAATTTCCGCTGGAAGTGGATTACGACTATGCAGCCGTATCCCGCGTCCGTTTCGCAAAGCGGGCGGGATGGCATGACTGGCAGGAAATCCTGCCGCCGCTTCATCCGAAAATGACCATGCCGGTGGGCGATACGCCGCTGGTAGATGTTTCCGCCGTCGCACCGCCCGTATTCCGCGACCGGGGCGTATTCGTCAAGGACGAGAGCCGCAACCCGACGTGGAGCCACAAGGACCGGCTGAACACATTCACGGTTTCTGCTGCACTTTATGAGGGCGCCTCGACGATTATCGTCGCCTCTTCAGGCAATCATGGCGTATCTGCTGCCGCCATGGCAAGCCGCGCCGGGCTCAATTGCATCGTGCTGACCATGCCGGAAGTCAGTCCGGCATTCCGGGATATGATCCTCGGATATGGCGCATTTCCGGTATTTCTGCCCGCCGAGGATCGCTGGCCGGCATTGCGTGCGCTTCAGGAACTGCCAGGCACCTATCCGGTGAGCAATCTGACCTCTGTTCATACGGGACACCCTTGGGGGCCTGAGGGCTACAAGACGATTGCCTATGAAATCCTTGCCGATCTCGACGGCCAGGTCCCATCTGCCGTGGTGGTGCCCACGGGCTATGGCGAGATGCTTTACGGCATCTACAAGGGTTTCAATGAAGCGAGGCTGCTGGGCCATACGGATCGCATTCCGCAACTCGTTTCCGTCGAGCCAGCGGCCCGCGGCCCGCTCTTCCATGCAATCGAGGCCGGGGTTCCGGCGATTACGGTCGAGGCGAAGCCCACTTTCCAGTCCGGCACGGCCACGACCATCAATGGCTATCGCTCAGTTGTCGCCATACGGGAAAGCAATGGCCTGCCGATGCTGGTGGATGACGATGCAGCGCGGGCAGCCCACGCGGTCATGGCGCGCCAGGGCCTGTGGCAGGAATATTCCTCCAGTGCGGCATTTGCGGCGCTCGATAACATTGCCGGGTTCGAAAACGATGGTCCCGTGGTGGTTATCGGTTGCTCGACAGGGCTGAAAGAACCGACGGAACCAGAGCAGGTGTCGGTTGCAAAGGCGGATATTGCATCGCTGCGCGACTATCTGAAAGCGGAATTCGGCTTCGAAATCTGAAAAACAGGGAGACAGATCATGGCCGATATTTCCGTACTCACCGGAAATGCTTCAGAAAACGCGCTTCAGGAAGCGGATCGCAACCTTGAGACCGGGCTGAACAAACTCCTCGAACTGATAGCGATCCCTTCCATTTCGGGCGATCCTTCGGGCGTGGAAAGCATCGGCCAGGCGGCGCGCTGGCTACAGAACGAGCTTGCGGAGCTTGGCTTCAGCGCGCGTATCGTGGAAACCGAAGGTCATCCGCTGGTGCTTGCCCACTCGACCGGCGCGGTTGCCGAGGACAGCCCGCGAATGCTGTTTTACGGGCATTACGATGTGCAGCCGGTCGGAGAGGCTGAAGCGTGGAAGCATCCGCCTTTCGCGCCGGAAATTATCGAGGAAGACGGGCTTCGCCGCTTCTATGGCCGGGGCGCATCGGATAGCAAAAGCCAGCTCTGGACATTCATCGAAGGGCTGCGCGCCTGGAAAAATATCCATGGCGGTTTTCCGGGCAAGGTGATTATCCTGCTGGAAGGTGAGGAAGAATCCGGCTCGCACAGCCTGCCCGCCTTTCTTGAGGCGCACAGGGAAGAGCTGGCCTGCGATGTCGCATTCATCTGCGATAGCGATATGTGGTCGCCCACGCAGCCCGCGCTGAGCATTCGCCTCAAGGGCCTTCTCCATGAAAAGGTGGTGATACACGCGCCGAATGGCGATCTGCATTCGGGCTTTTTCGGTGCCGTCGCGGCCAATCCCGTTCGCATACTCAGCGGGATCCTTGCGGGCATTCACGATGAAAATGGCCGTGTAGCGATTGACGGTTTCTATGATGGGGTGAGCGATATCTCGCCGGAGCTTCGCCAGCAGTGGCGGGCGCTGGCGGAAGAGACCGATCTCGTCGAAAAGATCGATCTGCGCGGCGGCGTCATCGAGAAAGGCTATTCGATTCTGGAAGCCATCTGGGGGCGGCCCACGGTCGATATGAACGGTATTACCGGCGGCAACCAGGGACCGGGCGAGCGCTCGGTCATTCCCGGCTCGGCAACGGCCCGGCTTTCCTTCCGGCTGGTGGAAGGGCAGGACCCCGCAAGGATACGCGAACTGTTCCAGGCCTGGGTGCGCTCCCGCCTGCCGGATGGCTGCACGGCGGAATTCGAGGGTTTTCCCGGAAGCAGCGCCGTCGCCATGCCCGAGGACAATCCGTTCGTGAAAGCGACCGCTCGCGGCCTGGCGGAAGAATGGGGAAAGCCTACCGTTCTCAAGGGTTCTGGCGGCTCCATTCCGCTTGCGCAGCAGTTTCGCGATATGCTGGGCATCGATTGTATCGTGATCGGTTTCATCCTGCCCGACGATGCTATCCATGCGCCGGACGAGCGCTATGATGTCGGGCGTTTCCACAAGGGCGTGCGCAGCTGGGTTCGCATTCTCGAAGAAATTCGCAACAGCGCGAATATTCCCGGTCAGGGCGGCTAGGGCCGGTGTCCAGCGTCCCTTCCATAGGTTTTTTCCGGCTGTGGTCGGGCAATACCGCATCGGGCATCGCCACCTGGGCGCTGCCATTCGTGCTCGGTTTTGCGGTTGCTGATGCTGTTTTGTCCCCGGTCGATCTGGGCATATTTCTTGCGCTGCGCTCGGCAGGGTTTCTGGTCGCCGTGCCGGTTGCCGGCGTCATGGCGGACCGGGTCGGAAGCCGCTGGATTATTCTGGTGTCGAGCCTGATTGCCGCCTGCGGCGCGGCCCTGATATTCCTCGACATTGCGGGAGATACGCGACCGCTCTCCATTCTCACCGCAGCGGGCGTTGTGCTTTCCGGCATGGGGCAGGGCGCTTGCAGGCCGGTTTACCAGTCTATCGTTCCCGGCCTGGTGCCGGAAGCAGAGCTTCAGATTGCCAATGCTGCGCTCAGCTTTTCGGTGCGGGCAACGATCCTCATCGGACCGGCGGCGGCCACGCTCGTGGCAACCGCGTTCGGGCTGGAGGCGGCATTTCTGGTTATCGGCCTGTTGTGGATGATCAGCGCCGTGCTTCCGCCATGGCCCGCCGAACCGGACAGGGAAATCAGGCGGGCAATCGCCGGAACGGGCCTTGCCGGAAGATTTGCCGCTGATTTGCTGGAAGGCTACCACGAAGCCCGCCGCCATCCGTGGTTCTTTGCAGCTCTTGCCGCCCTTTCGGCGGTGGTCGCGACCGGTTATTCCGTCACCGGCGTTCTCGTGCCGCTGATCAGCACGACCATTTACAATAATGCCAGCCTGCTGGCCGGTAGTGTGACGGCCTACATGTCCGGCGCACTTCTCGGCGGCGTCGCAATCTCTTACTGGAAGCCGGTCAAAAGAGGCTGGTGGGCGCTTGCCGGTCTGGGCGCCTATAGCGTGGTGCCTCTCAGCCTTCTGGTGCCGGAAATTTTCTGGATACCGATGGCAGCCTATGTGATTGCCGGTTTCGGAATGGAGCTTTTCAACGTCATCTGGTTTACGGCCATCCAGGGTGAAATCGAGCGCCGCAAGCTGTCGCGCGTTTCCTCGCTGGATTTTATTGTATCCTACGGCCTTGCGCCGCTGGGGCTTTCAGCTATCGCGCCCTTGTCGCAAGGGCTGGGGATGACAGCGGTTCTTGTCGCCACAGCCATTGTCTGTGTTGTGGCGGCATGCCTTGCAGCCGCAGTACCGACAGCCCCGGAGTTTCGTATGAAACGCATATGAGCCGGATATTTTATCGCAATGAACCGATGCAGCATAAACAGGGAGCCAGCATGACAAGCGAGATGAAAAGCCAGGTCTGGACGGCAATCGATTTCGAGCGACACGGCGTGCAGATCGATTATGCCCGCGTGCCTTTTTCCTCCGATACATCGGCCTATGGCTGGATTCCTGTGCCCATGGTCTGCATCAATGGTGGCGCTGGCCCCACGGTTCTGCTCACGGCAGGCACGCATGGCGATGAATATGAGGGGCAGATCGCCTTGCGCAGAATTGCCGCCGCATTGCGCGATACGGAGGTCAGGGGCCGCGTCATCATCCTGCCTGAACTCAACCGCCCCGCCGTCATTGCAGGCCGCAGAAATTCGCCACTCGATTCCGGCAATCTCAACCGGCTGTTTCCAGGCACCGCAAATGGCGGGCCGACAAGTATGATCGCCCATTATCTGACCACGGTTCTTTTTCCGCTGGCCGATTATGTTCTGGACCTTCATTCCGGTGGAAGCTCGCTGGATTATATGCCGGTTGCCTTTGCCCATCGCGGGCGCTCGCCGGAGCAGGAAAAGCGCATTGCCGCATTGCTCGATTGTTTCGGCGCACCGAACACCATTCTCACCGATGGCCGGGGCGGCGGCGGTGCAACCACGCTCTACGCTTCCGCCGCCGCATATGGGCTTGCGGCGTTGACCACGGAGCTTGGCGGCGGGCCGGGACTGTCGCAAGGCGGCACAATGCTGGCCGAAGCGGGAATACGCCGTGTTCTGCGGTATTTCGGCGTGGCACCGGAACTTTCGGCGCCGGAAAAGCCACCAACCCGCATGCTCAGGATGCTGCCGCCCGAAACATCGATCCATGCGGTATCGGATGGTCTTTTCGAGCCGTTGCAACAGGTTGGATCGACTGTGCGCAAGGGCGACCTGGCCGGGTATCTCCATCCCGTCGGTTCGCTGCTCGGCGATCCGGCGGAGCTTCGCTTCGCGGCGGATGGTATTGTGGTCTATCGCAGATTTCCGACGCTGAGTGCCGCCGGAGATGCCTTGTATGGCCTGTGCGCACCGGTCGCACAGTGAGGCGCGATCAGGAAATGACGACGAGTTCGCGTGAAATCGTCGTCAGGGGCTCATAGCCGGTTTCCGTAACCCGGATCATGTCCTCGACCATCATTCCATCGACGCCGATTTCATAATAGGGGGTTTCTAGGCACAGGCACATCCCTTCGAGCAGCGGCGTCGTTTCGCCGGGTCTGATCGTTGGATTGTCGTAGGATCGCAGCCCTATGCCATGCCCGCAATGCTGCCGCCGGTATTGGGGAATGCCGCTGGAACGGACGCTTTCCATGGCGATTGCAAAAAGAGCATCGGCCCGTATACCGGCGCGCACGGCGGCAAGCTCTGCCTCCAGCCCGGCATGCAGCGCCCCGTAAATCCTGCGCTGCCGCGCATCGGGTTCGCCAAACACGAAGGTCCGCCCGATATCAGACCAGTATCCGTCGACAGTGCAGCCCGCATCGATGCGCAGGATTTCTCCGGCCGATATTTTCCGGTCGGCCGGATAGGCATCGGCAAGCGCCGATCTGATGCCCGAGGTTACGGAAACGAAGCGCGGCACGCCGCCACCCGAAACGATGCAACGGGTGATTTCGGCAGCCAGATCGTGCTCGGTCATGCCGGTGCGGGCGATTTCCGCTACCTGGCGAAAGCCCTGTTCGACAAGCGCACTGGCCTTGCGAAGGCGCGCAACCTCGCCAACGGTCTTGGTGGCACGTGCACGTGCAAGATCCGGCGTGATATCCCGCACCCTGCTTTCCCCGAGAATTTCGCGGCATAGCGCCCAGGCAACATCGTCATTCGAGCGATCCACGCCGACAAGGCCATCTTCAGATTGCTGCGCCCTGATGGCTTCGGCAAGGGCTTCCTGAAAACTTACATAGGTATCCTTGCGGAATTCAGCAAATGCATCATCGGTCGCTTCGAAATAGAACTCCCCGTAGCGGTAGAGGCGGCTGGCATCCGCGAAAAATTCATAGGCCGGACCGGCATCGGCGGCGCTGACCACCAGCGAGACCTGATCGCGTGAGGCCAGAACTGCCGACCTGTAGGCAGGCGCCAGATCATGTGTCATGCTGACATAGCCGGACAGATAGGCCTTGTTCAGCGGGTCGGACGATACGACCAGCGCCACCTCTTGCGGCGCTTCACCAAAAAACTTCTCTCGAAGGTCCCGCGAGAGCGCCCTCATGCCCGCAATTCCATCCATGTCGTTCACCTTGTAATATGCGGTCAGCCGATATTCGCGAGGGGTTCAAGGGGGCTGAATTCGCCGACGAACTCGTTGCGATAGCCGGGAAAAGACAGCTTGACCCATGTCAGCGCATCATTATGCGCCCAGGTTCGCCGCTCGGATACCAGCACCGGCTCGTTCGGCGTAAGACCGAGCACCTTTGCAATCCTGCGGTCGGGGCTTGCGGCGCGGATCGTATTGACCAGCCGGGTACAGGGCAGCCGCGCCAGCAGCCATTCATTGGGAAGCACGGCATCGAATTTCTGGAATTCGACCTCGGGGATGACGGAAATGCGGATGAAGCGTTCCTCGAAAACCTCGTTCACGCCGTTGGCCCTATGGACCAGTTCCAGCCGCAGAAGCCGCTCGTTACGAACGGCTTCCTGCCAGCCATAGGCGTCTTCAGCGCTTACGATCTCGCGTTTCAGAAGCTCGAAACTGTATTCCTTGCCGGATTGCTCGATCTTGTTGCGAATATCGATAATCCCGATCACGGCATGATTATCGGTCCGCTCGCTGACGAAAGTGCCGAGCCGCCGCCGCCGCACGATAATCTTGGCATTGGCGAGGTTGTTCAGCACCTTGTTGAGCGGCGCGCGGGACACGCCGAGGCTGACCGCCAGTTCCTCCTCTGGCGGAATCCGGTAACCGGGCGGCCAGGCTCCGGTCTGTATCTTGGCGCGAATGGCCCGCTCGATCTGCTGATAGGGTGCGCCTACACCATCAAGAGCCAGTTCCGGAGCCGCTCTGGTTTTTAGCCGGTCTATATTCATCGAAAGACTATAATCGACTGTCCGGCTTCAGGAAAAGAGGCAGGTGCCGCGAATGCGCCGGTATCAATGATTTTCTTTTGAAAAACAGGCAGGATTGCCTGTTTCGCTCAATGGAGCAGGCCTTGCCTCAGACCACGTTCATACAAGTCTGAAACGCCTGATCGGCTTGCCCGGCGTGACAGACTCGGCAGCGGCAATAATTCCGTGCGCATCGATACCGTAATGGCGGTAGAGTTCGGTGATCGAGCCGGTCTGCCCGAAATGATCGACTCCAAGCGATCGGGTGCGCTGTCCGTGAACCGAACCCAGCCAGCCGAGCGTTGCCGGATGACCATCTATGACCGTAACGATACCGCAATGTGAAGGCACATCGGCCAGCAGGCGTTCGATATGGCTGTTGGCATGCGAAAGCCCGTTCTCCCGCGCCTTTTGCGCCGCCGTCCAGCCCGCATTGAGCCGGTCTGCGGAGGTTATGGCCAGAAGCCCGATATCGCGGCGGTCCTCGCTCATCAGGCCGGTTGCCTCTATCGCCTCGGGCGCTACCGCACCCGTATAGGCAATAATGACCTGTGCAGCCGGGCCTGGCCTGCGCATCCAGTAGGCGCCGTTGACGATGTCCTCTTCAAGCTGCGGCGTCATCTGGCGTTTCGGCTGGTCGATGGTGCGCGTGGACAGGCGCAGATAGGTGGAGCCGCCGCTATCGTCGCGTAACCAGGTCGTATTGTCGGCCTCTGCTGCGCCGGAGCGCTGCATATGTTCGAAACCCCAGCGCATCATTACCGCAAGTTCATCCACAAACGCGGGCTCGAAACTGGCGAGACCATCTTGCGCCAAACCGATCAGCGGCGTGGCGATGGACTGGTGCGCGCCCCCTTCCGGTGCGAGCGTTACACCCGCGGGCGTGGCGACCAGCATGAAGCGGGCATCCTGATAGCAGGCATGGTTGAGCGCATCGAGGCCGCGCTCGATGAACGGGTCGTAAAGCGTGCCGACAGGCAGCAGCCGTTCTCCGGAAATCGAATGGGAAAGTCCGAGCGCCGAAAGCATGATGAACAGGTTCATCTCGGCGATACCGAGTTCCATATGCTGCCCGGCGGGCGAGAAGGCCCAGTTATAGGTGGAGGGAATGCGCTCTGTCTTGAACAGATCGGCCATGGTTTCCCGCGAGAACAGGCCGCGCCGGTTGACCCATGCGCCGAGATTGGTCGAGACCGTGACATCGGGTGAGGTGGTGACCACGCGCGATGCGAATGACGTATCGGAGCGGGCGATTTCGTGCATGATGAAGCCGAAGCCCTGCTGGGTGGACATGGCCGACTGTGCGTTGAATTCCAGCTTTTCCGGCACTGCAATTCTTGCGGCGTCGAAACGGCGGCGGCCGCGCCGGACAAACGGAACGGCTTTCAGAAAGTCTCGAATTGCCTGTTCCGGAATGTTCATTCCCTCGAACATATCCCACTCATGGCCGGTGCGGACATTCATCGCCTCGCGCAGCGTACCCACCTGGGTCGGCGTCATCAGTCCGGCGTGGTTATCCTTGTGGCCGGCCAGCGGCAGGCCGAAGCCCTTGATCGTATAGGCGATGAAGCACACCGGACGATCGTGCTTGCGCGCCTCGTCGAAAGCATCGAGCAGCGATTGCAGGTCATGGCCGCCGAGATTGGCCATGAGGGCGGCAAGCTCATCATCGCTGCGGCGCTCTATCAGTTGCGATATCGGCCCCTGATCGCCAAGATCGTCCATCAGCCGCTTGCGCCAGGCGGCGCCGCCCTGAAAGGTCAGGGCCGAATAGGCCTGGTTGGGACATGTATCGATCCACTCGCGCAGCTTCTCGCCGCCCGGTTCGGCAAATGCCGCCTGTTGCAGCTTGCCATGCTTTATGACCACCACATCCCAGCCGAAATTGCGGAAAATCGCCTCGAACCGCGCCCAAAGACCTTCACGCACCACGGCATCGAGGCTCTGGCGGTTGTAATCGACCACCCACCAGGTGTTGCGCACGCCATGCTTCCAGCCTTCAAGGAGCGCCTCGAAAATATTGCCCTCGTCCATTTCGGCATCGCCAATCAGGGCAACCATCTTGCCTTCCGGGGCAGCGGCTTTCCAGTTCTTCGCCTGAATGTAATCCTGCACCAGCGATGAAAACAGTGTCTGCGCTACGCCAAGACCAACTGAGCCGGTGGAAAAATCGACGTCATCGATATCCTTTGTGCGCGAAGGGTAGGACTGTACGCCCTTGTATCCGCGAAAGTTTTCCATCTTCTCGCGTGTTTGGTTGCCGAAGAGATACTGGATGGCATGGAAGATCGGACTGGCATGGGGTTTCACTGCAACGCGGTCTTCAGGCCGCAGCGCATGAAAATACAGTGCTGTCATAATGGTCGCCAGCGAGGCCGACGATGCCTGGTGCCCTCCGACCTTGAGGCCATCGCCATTATCGCGCAGGTGGTTGGCATTATGGATCATCCATGTCGCGAGCCACAGAACCTTTCGCTCCAGTTCCTCAAGCATATTCACGTCGGCCATTTTTCTCTCTCCCGGCTGCCGTTGATTTCGGGAAATGCTAGAATATCATGACAGGCAAAAGCGGCTATATTTGTCCTTACAAATCTGCCATATTGGCCCGTATAGCCAATATGGCGGCAATAATTGGTGTTTTATGCCAGATTCCGAAATCGATATGATTGACCGCAAGATTCTTCGCAGCTTGCAGATGGATGGCAAGATCTCTATCGGCGAGCTGGCGGACAAGGTCGGCCTTTCACCCTCGCCCTGCGCGCGGCGGGTGCGGCTGCTGGAAAAAGCCGGTATCATCAAGGGCTATGCGGTGATCGTCGACCAGAAGCGGGTCGGCCTTCCGATCAACGCCTTCGCCTCAATCAAGCTGGAGCGCCAGCGCGAGGAAGATCTGGACCGTTTCGAGGAAACCGTTTCCCGCTGGCCGGAAGTGCTGGATTGCTACCTGATGACCGGCCAGCGCGATTATCTGATGCGCATCGTTGCCGCCGACCTTGAGGCCTATGAGCGTTTCATCAAGGACAGGCTGACGCGGCTTGAAAATATTGCATCTATAGAAAGCAGTTTTGCTTTAGGCCAAGTCAAGCGTTCAAACGTGTTACCGCTAGAATGAGACCAAGCATTCACGAATAGAAACTTTGAACTTATTTTGTTACGATATAATTTTTCAGTTCAATGATCCAATCGTAAATGCGGCAGAGATTAATTCTCATGAGACGTCAATTAAGACGATCTGTCACTTGCAAATATCTCAACACCGATGATCTTGCTAACGTGCGATTTTAGGAAGGTAGCCAGTTTTCTGAGTTTGAGTTAGCAAAGTGTACTTAACCTCTTCGCAACACTCGATGTGCTCGAATGTTTACGTCGTTCGGTGGTAGAAAACTGGCCTGAGTTTCATGAAGGTCAACTTAACTTCGTCAAAACCGTCGCGCGACTATCTCTTTAGCTGCTTGAGAGGTTTCGCCTACGAAACCAACAAACATGTCTGCCATCATTTGATTGACGGGTTCAGGAGCGGTGGCCGGCGTCCCAGCATTATAGGGCGGTTCTGGTGCATACTCCGCAATCAGCTGCACGCCTTGAGCATAGAAATCATCACGAAGCTGCGCAACGACTGTCAGACCGAGATCCATTCCAGCAGTGACGCCTGCACCCGTTAAACGGTTGCGATCTATGACGACACGCTTATCGACTGGTACGGCTCCGAATTCTTTCAACAGATCCCGTGCGCCCCAGTGTGAAGTTGCGCGATAACCTTTTAGCAGGCCAGCGGCTCCAAGAACCAGAGAGCCTGTACAGACTGACGTTATAAATTTTGTTTTTTCTCCTCGGTCTGCGACGAAGTCCAGCGTCTTGTCGTCTTTCATCGCAGCGAGTGTTCCCGATGATCCACCGGGAATGCATATTACATCGAGATATTGTGGACATTCATCAAAAGTTGCCGTTGGCATTATTGTCAAACCATTGTCTGACACAATCGGATCACGTGTTTTTGCCACAAGGTGTATCTTGTCCGTCGTCGAATGATTTGAGACTATTTGTGTTTTTGGAGATTGGAGTTTCCGGCTCGGTTTTCGGTTTGATTTAAGCTGCTTTGGTTTGGTGGTTCAAGCGGCGTTTTTTGATGGTATCTCGTTTGATCCTTTCGCGTTCGAGCAAGATGGTCTGGCCGCGTCCGAAGTAAACGTCGGCGGGCGTGAGGTTGTCGAGCCTCTCGTGGTATCGTCGGTGATTGTAATGTTCGACGAAGTCCGCGATCTGGGCTTCAAGGTCTTCCTTGAAGAAGTAGTTTTCGAGCAGGATGCGGTTCTTCAACGTCTGGTGCCAACGTTCGATCTTACCCTGCGTTTGCGGGTGACCGGGAGCGCCGTGGACTTGGTCTATCTTGTATTTGTCCAGCCAATCACCAAGGTCGGAAGCGACGTAACACGAACCGTAGCACCTACGGAAGGAAGAACTGGAGCCACCGAGGGAGCGATGCGCGCAGCTTTTTTGCTGCAAGCGCGCATCGTCCGAGGTGGCCATGGCCAGTCGAAGTACCTCTAGAATGTGAGTGTTCACAACTCATTCCGGAGAGACCGACCATGACCAGTCAGAATTCTATACCTGCCGATGCCGTGTTGGTAGCCATCGACATCGCCAAGGTTCGCAATGAAGTGTTGATCGAAGCACCCGGTCATAAACGCCGCCGTCGGTTGTCTGTTCTCAATACGCGTGCAGAACATGACCATCTGATCGAGATTTTGCAATCATATGACCGACCGGTGGTCTGCGCCTTTGAGGCAACGGGTAACTATCATCGTCCGATCGCTTGGCGGTTGGTGGAAGCCGGCTTCGAAACGCGGTTGGTGTCGTCACTGGCGCTTGCCCGCACGCGAGAAGCCTTGCACAACAGTTGGGACAAAAACGATCCTAAGGATGCGCAGGTGATCCTGCACATGTTGAGGATCCATTCGACGCAGGTCTATCACGATCCCTTGCGCGCTGGCATCAACGACGTTCAGGAATTGTCGAAGACACACGAAGCCATTGCTAACGCAAAGACCGAGATACAACATCGCATCCTGACGCATTACCTGCCGCTGTATTTTCCAGAGATCGAGCGTTTCCGGGGTAACAGTCGCAGCGACTGGTTCTTCGCGTTCCTCGATGCCTTCCCCACACCATCGAGCATCACGATACTGACGAAGGAGAAGTTCGTCGAAGCGGCATGGGATGTTGTCGGCAGGAAAGTCAGCAAGTCACAGATTTTAATGGATATTTATGAGACTGCCCGCACCTCTATTGGCTTGCCATTGCCGCTGGATGCGCCTGCAATTCGCATGTTTCGGATGGTTGTCGCCGAAGCCCGCAGCTTGATCCGCCAACGCAACGAGATCGAAGCACAGGCCGATGAGCTGCTGCGACACAGCCGTGATTATCAGATCCTGCGGCAGATTCCCGGGATCGGTCCGATCAACGCGCTAACAATCATTGCGGAGGCTGGGGACCTACGCCGCTTTCATCATCACCGTCAGTTTCTCAAATTTTGTGGGCTGGATCTGTCGACACAGCAATCGGGTCAGTATCGCGGCCAGGCCCGGCTTTCCAAATTCGGCAACGCGCGGCTGCGGCGGACCCTGTGGATTGCTGGGCAAGTTGCCATCCGCCAGCGTGAGAACGGCTTCCGACATAAATTCGAACGCTACATCGCGAGAGATCGTGACAATCCCGATCTGCGCCGCAAGGCAATGACCGCTATTACCGCCAAGATGGCGCGTGTCGTACACGCCGTCGTCAAAAGCGGTTCAGACTACCGGCCCTTCGTTGAAGGGCGGGTACCAGGTGGAAGAACCTCTGTCAGTTAGAGCCGTGAGGGCATCCTTCGGATGATCCTGTAGACAATGCTTGGGTCTTCCACCTGGATCAGAAGCTCGTGTTAAGGACGGTGAGGGCCAAAATGATGGACCCTGTGTTTGCTATGGACGAGACCTTTTCCAATGCCAGTGGAAGCCACCTGGTTCGACGATGTGACTTGACGAGCGTCATGCAGCGTGAGCATGCTGACGAGCAGAGAAACTTTGTCTGCCAAGCCCATTTTCTTCCGCACTTAGGACGTTGTCCGACAGCAGGCGTGGCCGGTGCTCGACCTTGATCTTATCGCAGCCTGAAGCGGCCAGTGCCAGATCGAGCGTGTCGGTGACGTCATCGACTTTCATGCTGGTGCACAGCTTCCAGGCGATGATGTAACGGGAATAATCGTCTAGGATGGTCGATAGATAGAACCAGCCCCAGCCGATAACCTTCAAATAGGTAAAGTCGGTCTGCCACATCTCGTTCGGCCGTGTGGTCTTGTCCTTGAACTCGTCATTGGCCTTGATGACGATATAAGCTGGCGACGTGATAAGGTCATGGGCTTTGAGCAGACGATAGACAGAAGCCTCTGATACAAAATAACTTTCCGTATCAGTGAACTTCACCGCCAGCTCGCGCGGCGACAGATCGGCATGATCCAGCGCCATTTCGATGATACGATCCCGGATATCGTCGGGGATACGGTTCCAAACCCGTGACGGCGCAGACGTCCGGTCTTCCAGCCCTTCGACACCCTGGGTCTGGAACCGGTCATACCAGCGATAGAAAGTCGGCCTTGGAATGCCGAGCCGGTCGAGGGTTTGTCTGGCCGACAGGTGCGATTGCTCGACCAACCTGATGATCTCAAGCTTCTCGGTGGCGGGATATCTCATTCGTCGTCGCCCCCATCCCCGATCATGCTTTTTTTGAGCAGGCGGTTTTCCAGCGTGACGTCGGCCAATGCTTCCTTAAGCTCACGGCTTTCACGACGTAGCGCCTTTACCTCGTCACTGGTCGCAGAACGGGCAGTGTCACCTGCAAGGCGCTTCTTGCCAGCTTCAAGGAATTCCTTCGACCAGCTATAATAAAGGCTCTCGGCGATCCCCTCGCGGCGGCAGATCGCAGCAATGCTGTCTTCCCCGCGCAGTCCTTCCAGAACAATGCGGATTTTATCCTCTGCCGAATAATGTTTACGCGTGGCACGCCGGATGTCTTTGATCGTTTTCTCGGACGCAGATGTCTGAGGTACGGTTTTCTGTCTCATCTTCGCTTCCTTTGATAAAGCTATGATGAGCCGAAAACCCTCTCTTCTCAATTAATCCAATTTGGTCTCATGGGCGTTGATCCGGGACAGGGGCAAGTTGAAGGTCTACTACATCACAGTGGACCCACGCCGTGACACAGCGGATATTATGAAAACCTATGTTAGTAATGTTCCAAGCATATTGTGGGCGTAAGCGGTACCGAAGAAAACATTGAAGACGCTATTAAGAGTTACAAAATTTACGCTGCTAAAATACCGCTTCAGGACGGTGATTACACAATGGACCACATTGCCTCCATAATTCTGTTAGAAAAGGGAGGCCGCTTTCATGATATAATAAAGTATCAAGAAGACCACGATGTCGCTCTGCAAAAAAATGCGAAACTTAATCGCGTTGCCGAGCAATTCGTAGATGGGCCTGGACTGAATTTAAGAGCGACTTAATGAGATAATTGATCTCATTAAGTCGCGGTCTTGGTCTTTCGAAACTTACGACGGTTGGATGAAAGGATGCTCCCGCTTTGGTAGTACCATTCTCAAATTGCTATCTTCAAGGAGTGTTCGCATCGGTAGTTGCGAGCCCCCGCAACCACTTCTGTCATAATTCGCTCGTCATTCGCGTATAGTGTAGCGGTCATCGATCAACCTGTTGGACGAAATTCTGGCACTCGGTATCCACGGTTGGAGGCTTTGTTGTCCAGGTGAAGGGGTAGGGTTGTCGGGGATTACTGTCTGCATCTGAAACAGCTATTCTTCACTCGCTCGTAGTTTCGCCGGTGTCGTCTTCCATCGCTCGTTCATTTTTGCGGTCATGTGGCTTTGACTCGCAAAACCTGCTTTGCGTGCGACGTCGCTCAGTGGCAATTCCTTATCGCGTATCAGGGCGGCTGCGTAATCCAGACGAACCTCCAGTATGTACTGATAGGGTGTCATGCCTGTTGTCGCGCTGAACGCACGCAGAAAGTGCCCTGGCGACAGGTCCACAATGGATGCGATGTTTTCGATGGTCGGTTTTTCAGCGATATGCGCCCGAATATAATCATCGACTAGCCGCCATGCCCTGGACGAAAGTCCTCCACGATGGCGGATATCTCCCTCTGCCTGTGAATGTGAAGAGTGTGTCCGCAGAATGTGCAGCCAGAAGATGACGTTAAGCGAATCCAGCACGAGTTCGCATGGCCCATGCTTGTGCAAAAGCTCGTCCCGTATGAGTAGTGCAATCGTATAGGCCGTCTTATCGATAAAGCCAGGTTTTGGCGGAACCAGCTCAAAATCTTCGCAGTCAAATTCCATGCCGGACAAGCCTCGAAGCCGGTCGGTGTTTATTGAGGTCAGAATGTTTTCTTTTGGAACCTGCCAACGGGCGAACAGGTCGGCTGTGGAAGGAATAAGTTCAAGTTCGCCTGCGGGAGCGTCGAATTCATATGGCCGGTCCGCGCCAAGTGCGATTTCCCGATGGGGTTGAGGAGACAGCATAACGAGCGCAAAGGCTTCGGGGGCAACCAGTTTAATCTCGTTCGGCCCCGTCTTGGTTCGCGTTACCGCACCATCAGGAAGCCTGTGCACGGTACCCCATTTTGACGGAATTCTCTTTATCCAAGGCATGATACCCCTCCGACTGCGTAACGATACGTGTCGGGTTTCGAGGCGACGCTTCGGTTATCCCTTCATTTTCTGCTACTACCAGAATTTTAAAAACGCAACAATTTTATAATAGGGCGCAAAGTTGGAACGTTTGTGCTTCACTCCTGTCCAACGGTCACGATCATCCAGTTCCGGTGGGAGGCGTTGCACCATTATACTGCGTTGTTTACGGCTCGTTGCCAAAATACTTGCGGCGCAATACTCCGAGGTCTCCTGTTTCCTGATTGTCGAGAATCTGCAGGGTGATTTCATGCGCAAGAGGATCGCCGAGCTTGAATCCGAAGCCATACTTGTCTGGATGGAAGATAGCGCCGACAACTGACAAGGCCGGAACAGAATTCGAATGTGCGTAATATTCCAGAACTGGTGCATCACCGATGATTGCATCGCTTTCGCCTGCAATAAGTGCGGTGACCTGCCTTTGGATGTCAGGAAAAGGTCGCACATCAAGCCGTAATTCCTGCCCATATTGTTCGGCGATGCTTCCACCGAGAACACCAACGGTTCGCCCTGGAAGATCGGCGACCGAATTGATCTGATGCGTAAGTGATAAGGCAGTCATCACGCTTGTCACCGACGATGTTACGTAAGCGATTACGGCAACACCGCAGACCATCCAGAGGCCGCCTGACAAACGGCCGATCCAACCCAATATGTTCGGCCGAGTGACTTTCCCGGACGTCGCAACAGACATGACCTCATAGAAACTCTCCGCGAGGCCAGCATGCCATTGCCGGGGAAATGTCTTATCGAAACGCCGATAGAACAGAGCGAGAAGAACAGTGGCTATGATGACGAACGCGATAAGCCACGCCATCGCGCGCAAATGCCCAGCCCGTTCAAGGCCGCCGAGAATTTGCCAGAAACCACCCTGTTCATTGTCCGCGACCATTATCCGCAAACCTGCATCATACCAGGGTTGGGAAAAGGCAATCCGCGTGGCCCGATCCCGGCTAATCGTGATATTGGAAACAGCAGCCCTGATTTCTCCCGTTTGCGTGGCATTTATCAGTGCTTCGAATGAAGGATACTCACGATAACTATACTTGAGATGGAGCGCATCTGCCGCCTTTTCCCATAACTCGATAGCCATTCCCGTGAAATGTGCGTTCTCCTTCGAGACGAACGGTGGGCTGACATAAACACCGACTGTTATTGGGTCTGGCGGTGAAGACTGGTCCAGGACTCGTGTCTGAGCCGTGATTGTCGTCA
Organism: Brucella oryzae; assembly: GCF_041929965.1. Classification (NCBI taxonomy): domain Bacteria; kingdom Pseudomonadati; phylum Pseudomonadota; class Alphaproteobacteria; order Hyphomicrobiales; family Brucellaceae; genus Brucella; species Brucella oryzae. The sequence goes on from NZ_JBHEEO010000016.1 coordinate 52,105, forward strand.
GAATATAAAAGGGTAGCAGGAGTATGGCCAGATAGATTTTGTTCATGATTTCAGTTCAGACGATCCCAATCAGCCGGGCGATTGTCTTTTCCCTCCATGAATTGTAGCAAAAATTGCGAATGACGTGCAGGAAAGGGCGGCAAGCAATGGTAGTCCATGTAAGGAAAACTCCATTGCGAGGCCACCAAGCAACGGACCGAATAGTGCTCCTATACCCCATGCGATGGAAAGCAGCGCATAGATACTGACCAGTTCTCCACCTTTGTAATGATCACCAAGCGCTGCAATCACCATTGTGTAAATGCCCGCAAATGCACCGCCCCAGACAAAGAGAAGCGGGTAGGCAAGCCAGGGATGTGCAAGGGCGCTGGGCCAGATCAATGCGCTACATGCGGAAAACGAAGCGAGGAATATGATAAGCACCGGACGGGGCATGCGATCCCCAAGCCAGCCAATGGGTAGTTGCAAGACAATGGAGCCGATCAGAAGAATAGTGAGAAGAATCGTTGCTGATTGTTCAGGCCAGCCAAGATTGATGGCATAAACGGGCAGGAGGCTTAGTCCTGCCGTTTCCAGCCCGGCATTCAATGCCGCTGCTGCAACTGCAACGGGGACTAATTTCAGATAACGAAAGGGACTGCCACTGTCATCTCGTTCAGGCATGACGTCGTGAGGGTGGCCCAGAACAAGAATGAGACAGGCTATCAGGGCAAGTCCCGCTCCGATGAGAAAGGCAAGGGATTGTTGACGGCCAACTAGTGCCAGTATTGCTGGCCCCAGTGCCATGCCTGTTGACAGTGCAGCGACATAAATCGCAATCGTGCGACCCCGTTTGGCCTCGTTTGTGATCTGGTTCAGCCAGGTTTCAGAAACTACAAGCAGGGTTTCCGACGCAGCACCCAGAGCCGCACGTAGCGGAAACCAGAGCAAGAATACCGGCATGGCAGGGAAAAGAGCAAAAAGAGTACCAGCGAGAAGAAGGGCTCCTTTGGCCAATTTACGAAAACCAAGTCGTAACGACAGTCCAGGCAAAAAGGGCGCTATCAGCAAAACGCCGATAGCATGCATGGCGCTGTTTGCTCCCACGATAGTTTCCGAATAACCCGCATCCACCAGTTCAAGTGCGATCAATGGCGCACTCAGGCCATAGGTAAGGCCAAAGATGGCGGCGGTCAGAATAACGACGAATGTGGTCACACTTCGCTCCGTTCGCCTTGCGGCAGAACGTGTTGTCCAGCCAATGTGCTCCGGTCGCGGAATGCTTCCTTCAGCTTCCTGCGCCAGCGGCGGTCGCTCTGTTCAACCACCTGATAGAGTAGACGTGTGTAATCAAGGACCATTCCTGGTGTCCAGGTCATGGCTTCTGCCCGTCCGCGTACGATGCGCATCATCCAGAAATGTGGATCACTTGCAATACGAAGAAAATCACGCAGAGGCCTTCCGGTGAAAGATGAACCTTCGAGAGCTGCATCCAGCGCCTGGATAACCGTCGTCGAGCAATTGCGCGCGGTTAGATTATAGGTTCTGTCCTGCGAATAGGTATTCCAGAACACGCCAAGCGCTTCAGGGTTGAAGTGTGAAAAGGTAATTTTCTGATCCGGCATGCACCATGCAGCAGCTTCTGCTGCAAGCGATTCATTGAACCGTCCTGCGACATCATTTTGAGGACCGGCATTGAGAAGGGCACGAAAGTCGTCCGGGCTATGGTCGATGTCATCCAGAGGATAGTGGCTTATATAAAGATCAGGTGGCATCTCCAGTGCACTATGGCCTGTCGAGATAACGCCCTTCTTGTCGACGGCGGCGACATACCGGTCAATCAGTATGCGTCTTTCCGGATCTGTTACTGAACCAATGGCTGTCCAGACATAGACGTTGAGAATGCCATTGTTTTTGAAACTATTTTGACTGCGATCGATCAAGAGAGATCGAGAATCGCCGCCTTGCCAGTTACGAGCGGCGTAGAGCGGTAGAGCGGTAACAGAGGCTCCGTCGGGCAACGTGCGTAACTGAATGGCCATGCGCAACAATGCATAACCTGATGTAAGGAGGAGAAGAGCGAAGCAAAAAGGAACGGTGAGACGATGAGGAAGGGGTTTTGATGCAAGGATGACAACGGCAAGGCCGACCTCGATCAGTCCTGCCGTGATCCCAACACGCCACCGCTTGCTATGAACGACGAAAGCCGATGCCATGCGGAACAGGCCGTCGACAAGAAATGCCAGACCAAACAGGATTGATGCGGCGATGTTGTTGTCCCACGGCACATCGAAAACAACGAACGCGGCAAACAGGAATGCCACGCCGCGAAGGATGTCAATCCAGTGCTCTCGAGCGCCACGTGCGCAGGCAGCAGCAATTTCCACTACGCCTTCAATGATCAGGAATATCGCCAGCGTATCGAGCACAACGGAAAGCCTGCCATCGCCGAGATCATAGAGGATGCCGATACCAAGCAGTATCCAGATGGCACCAGCAGTAGCCAGAATCCACCACATTGGCTTGAGGGCCTGTGCACCAAGCAACAGAAAAACGAGCCTGATCATGATTTCACCTCGCCACAGTGAGCGAAGACAAAAGTAGCTTACAGCTTTTTCAGGATACGCTCTTCATTCGAGCGATCTATGGAGCGCTGGATGTCATCATTTTCCATGCGCTGTTGCTGTAGCATGCACTCGTCATATGCTGGCGTGCTACGCTCGATGCCGAGATTGTCACAGGCGCGCTGATAATTCTCACGTTCCATTTTGTCCAGCGCCTGGCAGCCGGATAGCGCGGTCACGGCAATCACGCTAAAAACGAAAACAATAGGATGTATTTTCACGTGAAATCTCCTTGTTCACGAAGGGCATTGATCTGAAGAGTTCAGGGGAAAAGCTTCGTCTCGACGTTTTCGGAAATAAGCGAGCAGTGCAGCGTGATAGGCCTTTTTCTCACTTGCGAAAGAGCGCCGTCAATGAAGTCGCAACTCAGAATATTGTCCGGTCCAGCCTTGCGGCCTGACGCGACGTTCAGATTGACTTTAACTGGTCCATTCACCCAGTCGATACGCTTTACTTCGACTTTATCGCCTGAGATGTGCACCTTTTGGCTTGTGCCGACAATCTCGACTGTTTCATCACTTGGAGAAAGACTGATCAGCCCGATTTCATTGACATGCTTTGCGGCACTCTTCTTCGGATCACCATAGTAGCTGGCAAAGGCAATGATCGTTTCACGGTCCGAAGCTAACTTCGCTGCCGCTTTGTCCGACAGTGAGACGGCGACGTCAAACCCCATATCGGGTCCAGCAGCCATGGCGGCGGTATTCAGACCCATGGCTGCTAGCAGCCAACCGGCAAGGTGAATTCTCCAGCTCCGCATCACTATAGTCTCCGTCGATCCATTATCGTGTTGCAAGTCGTTATCGCCGAAATGACTCTATCCAAATTGAATAGACCAGACCTATATAAAAAAATGTGAGTATGGGTACTTGAATCCGGTGAACTTCGTTTGGAATAGGTTAATTTCATTATATTTAGCAGATTTCTGATATTGCTCCCGTGAAGATTGCCAGTACTTTTATTCTCATTGTCGGCGTCTTTAGTGTAAATCAGGTGTTTAAGCATGAAATCAATGGTTTGGCGTGTTCTCCTGTCAGCGGTATTTACAGCTGCCTATATGTTCAGCTTCGGCGCCACGACGGAAGCGCGTGCCGACAACTGCGATGCGCTCAAAACACAAAGTGAAATCACGGCCTGTTTTGGTGATGACGAAAAAGCAGCTGATTCTACGTTGAACAAACTTTACCAGTCGCTCATGCATGTGCTCTCCGATGCTGACAAGCAACGTCTTCGGGATGCCCAGAGAGCGTGGATCAGCTTCCGGGACAAGGAATGCACATTTCGTGTGGCGCCTTATGCCGATGGATCAATTGCGCCTTCGCTGACGGCAAGTTGCGTAACCGCTCTGACCGCACAACGTGTTGTTGACTTGCGCCAGCAGGTGAACTGCGAGGAAGGCGATATGTCCTGCGTTCCCCATATGAGCGCGGCAACAGGCACTTCTCCCGACAAACCAGCACAGAGACAGGCACCCACGCATGGAAACATGGACAAAGGGGCATGCAGTCAGGCAGTTGGTCTCCAGAAAGCGAAAGAAATCGCCGATCACTGCCTCGATATGTCAGGTGCTACTCATCCCCCATGCAATATTGAAAATAGTTGTAACATGATGATTGAGGAGATCCGGCAGGGCTGCGCTGCGAGTGGTGCAGAGGCGCCGAAATACTGCACAAACTATCGTTAGTCGAATAAGTCACTACGCGTCTGGAGGGACACGATGCTGCGTTATGTTATTGTCGCGGGACTGCTGGCCAATATGCCTTTGGTGGTGGTCGATGCACAGGCTCAATCAACCGTCGAATGCCGGTCAATGCATTATCAATATGACGAATGTTTTGCTGGCCCCCTGAAGAAGCCGCAACTTATTCATCAGATATCGAGCAGCCCGTGCATACTCAATCGTACCTGGGGCTATAATCCGCGCAGCAAATACGTGTGGGTTTCCGAAGGCTGTTCAGGCGTCTTTGCAGATGTGGGCGGTTATCATCATGGCCGTGGTGACAGTTTCGACCCAGGTGCACGCATGTATGATAACCACGGTCACGATGTCGGCGAGGTCATAGGAGGTGCCGTGCTTGGCGCGATCATCGCTGGCGCCGCCGGAAACGACCACCATGCCCATAGCCATACGACAACCAACTACACGTATAACAATAATTACAGCGGCTGCCATGGCATTGGCTGCAAGGTCGACAACCCCGATGATGAGGTCGACAACACCCCCCAGTTCGACAAAGAGGGAGAGCCGAACTTTGACGAACATGGCAATTATCAAGGTTGTCACGGCATGGGGTGTCTGACGGATGATCCAGGCGACGATGACAGTTCGGAATAGATCATATCATCGCAATGGCTACGATCGTTGAAGCTCATCCCTCTGCTTCAACTGTCGGCTCGCTCTTCTTCGGCGCCGTTCCGTGCCGGAGAAGAGCTTTCTTGTTGGTTCGACAATAAGCAGTCGCTAGCGTGTTGCAGTCTGTTTTGTCTGAACTGAGGAGAGGGGTCTCCTGATCGACACGAAAAGGGTTACCGGTAACCAGGCGAATAGCTTCGCCGGATGGATGCATGTTCAGTATGGAAGGGTGGATAATGCTGCCGCGAGAAAGAACAATTGCGTTTTTGACATCCAGCACAGCAATTGTGACGGTGTCTGTGGCATGGGCACTCGGACTGCTTGCCGGGGCGACTCTATCGGTCAAAGGGGCCGCTGCTCAGGAACCGCAACAAATCCCGCTGGAATATGTTTACGGCTCCTATAACTATAACGGGGCAGAGCAGCACTATGTCAGCCGTCTCGGTATCTGGGTTGGCATAGGAGACGGGAAGGCACAGCGCTTTCTGTTCGATACCGGTTCCGATCAGTTTAACGCGGCGATTGGGAAAGATGCGAATGTCAACGATATCGCTGGTGCTCCCAAAAAATATTATGTCTACAATGATGGAACCAATGGTTACGTCTTCAAACCTGTCAGTTTCGATAAGCTTACCTATTTCAATAAGGACGGCACGGCGTCCGTTGTTACTCAACTTGGCTCGCTTCAGGCTGCAAAAATCCTCGACACTGTTTTCACCAAGGTTTCGCCTGAACTGAACGGCGAAAGATTGTCTGACGAAGCTGTCTGCATCAGTTCGACGACTCCCGGTGATATGAAATGCTATGCACCCGGAGAACTGGACAAGGGCAAGATCGCACTCGAATACCATGCCGATCTTGATGCACGGTCAAAAATTGAAGCCGGAGAGCGGTTTGAGGAAAAAGACTCACTTGCCGGTACGTTTGGCGCCGGTGATTTCCTGATGTCTAACAGCATTAGGTCCAGCCCGCTAGCCGGCATGACGCGAACCGGCTTTGTCGTCGCGGCCAATGGCAACTCGGATTATGCAGAAAATGGTGCAACACCGGGATGTTCTCCCTGCATAATAGTCAATCTGAATTCTGGTCTTCGCGCGCAGTTCGTTTCGACGACGCTGTGGGGCAATCAGAACCGGGAAGGTTTCGAAGATAAATTTCCTGGTGCACAGGGCGATGCATCGACCCAGTTTGAGGGGGGGCACACGCTGACTGTAACACCCAAAAGTGGCAACTACGAAACACTGGCCGCTGACCTTCCCGTCCTGCTCGATACGGGAACACCGGGAGCAGGGACCATCAAGCTTGGTGAAGGAACCTTCGACAAACTGTTGAATGATGGGGTCATCAGAGAAACGGAAAAAGGGTCGGGCAAGTACGAGATGGACCTTTCGCTTGCAGCATCAGGCGGAGATGCTGTTTCTCTCCAAAGTGTGGATGTCAGCAAGATTTCCAGAGCAGATCCAGATTACGATGAGGGAAAAATCGAATTCATCGCAGGCCTGGATTTTTTCCTTTCCCAATCCGTCGTTTATGACTTTGAAAAAAAGACGACGGCCTATACGCCCTATTTCGTCAGTGCCGATAACTTTACGACCGACAGCGGGGGCCTCAATCTCAGCCAGATTACCCGTAAAATGGGCAGTCAGGTGTTTCGGGATAGACTGGATGAGAATGGCAAGCCCGTTGTTGGCAGTGACGGCAACCCCGTTCAGGATACCTATGGATTGCTGGGACTCGCCGGGAGCATATCCGGATCAGGTTCCTTGACCCTGGATCCTTACACGGATGTGCGTATGACCAATATCAACACCTATACAGGTGAGACGGTTATCAGCGCGAATGCCTATCTGTCATTGGCCGGCCTTGGCGGTATCGAACAATCCGCAAGGGTTGCGGTCAACGGCAGTCTCGATATCTCCGAACATGGCAATGCCAATAAATATTGGGGAATTGACAGCGCGCAAAACGATGTCCGCATTCGCAGCCTGAGCGGCATGGATACGGGTGCGATCGGTCTTGGTGATCGCAATCTGATTCTTACGGCGGCAAACGACGTATTCGCGGGTTCCATCAGCGATTTCGACGATAGCAAAAACCATGGTGGCGGCGGGTTGGTTATCGCGGCTGGTGTCCAGACACTGAGCGGGAGCAACGATTATTCCGGATTGACGACAGTCAATCAGGGTGCGGGTCTTTTGCTGGCAAAAGCCGGTGCCATCACGCATGATGTCGTAACATCCGGTCTTCTTGGCAACGATGGCAAGATCGGCGGGACAGTTAAAACCGGTACTGGCGGCATTATTGCCGGCTACGGAACTTTCGGTGCAGTTACCGTCACAGATGGTGGCACCATCGCTCCGGGGAGCGTTCTGGACGCAAACGAACAGATTACGAAACTGACGGTGACGGGCAGTTTCGCACAGCAGTCTGGTTCAACTTACGAAGTAGGGCTCGCTAAGTCCGCTGATTTCATCGATATTGGGGGCAACGCCACGATTGACAGCGCTGCTCAGGTCAATCTGATCCGGCAGGGTGCAATTGCTGCGAATACCCGTTATACGCTGCTCACAGCGGCTGCCGGTGTTAACGGAACATATGGCGGGCTAACCGGAACTCTAGCGACAGATTCACCTTTTGTGGATTTCAATCTGGTCTACGACCCGAAGAATGTCTATCTGGATGTCAGCCGCACATCGACCGCGTTCGCTGACATCGCCGATACGTTCAATCAGCGTTCGACGGCTGTGGCCAGCGAAACGCTCGGAGTGGGCGATCCAGTATATGATAATATTCTGGCATTGACGGAGCAGGAATCCCGCGATGCCCTCGATCAGCTATCCGGTGAGATTTATGCTTCCATGCGTGGCGTGCTCATTGAAGACAGCCATTTTGTCCGCGATGCTGCCATTGATCGCATCCGCTCTGCATTTGAAGAAGTCGGGGCTTCTGATGTCCCGGTCATGGCCTATGGCCCAGGTGGCATCAAACCCGTTGCAGCCAATACGGAAGGTCCTGTGTTCTGGGGGCGTGGATATGGCGCCTGGGGTCTTATGAAGGACAACGGTAACGCGGCTCGTCTCGACTATTCCACCGGCGGTTTCCTGGCAGGTGTCGACGCATCGATGGCTGAAACCTGGAGAGCCGGACTTCTTGTCGGTTATAGCCATACTTCGTTCGATGTGGACGACCGCAGGTCTACAGGATCGAGCGCGAATTATCATCTGGGAGCCTATGCGGGTACGCATTGGGACAATATTGGGTTCCGTTCTGGACTGGCCTATACATGGCACCGTGTCGATGCACAGCGCGGCGTAGGTTTTCCGGAATTTTCGGATAATCTGGAATCCAGTTACAATGCCGGGACATTCCAGGCTTTTGCTGAGATGGGTTATCATATCGATACAAAGCCGGTCGCCTTCGAGCCATATGTAAATCTGGCATATGTTCATCTGAAGACTGAGGACTTTAATGAAACCGGCGGGGCTGCAGCGCTGTCAGGCGAAAGTCAGTCGCAGAATGTCACCTTCTCAACCCTTGGACTCAGGGCATCGTCGGGATTTGATATCGGAACAGTCGCCGGGGCGGCGCGTGGTGGTCTTGGATGGCGTCATGCCTTTGGCGATAAAATACCGGAAGCAACCTTCTCTTTTGCCGATAGTTCTCTCTTCGACATAAAGGGGGTTCCTCTTGCGGAGGATACCGCACTTGTTGAGGCCGGTGTCGATCTCAATCTGACGGATCAGATTGTCTTTGGCTTTTCCTATCAAGGGCAGATCACTTCCAACGCGCAGGAGCACGGTTTCAATGCAAAGTTGACGGCGAGTTTTTAAAAGCACCGAAGCCAATGAGAGAAAACGTCTAAGAGTCCGTTTGAGAATTGAGTTTCCTTCGTGTCTGGTTCGTGATTCACATTATCGATGTGGACACGAGAGACGCGAGGCCGGATGGCCAGGATTGAGCGGAAGACGAAGCGTTACCCGACCGATCTCACAGATGAAGAATGGGAGCAGATAGAGCCATTGCTGCCGAAACCGGCCGAGCGTGGGCGCAAGCCGAGCGTAGACCTGCGCGAGGTTCTCAGCAGATCACCGAAGCTTTAAGTTGTTCGTCACCGGACTAACTGCTCGATTTATCGCAATATTCGGATGTTGCGCTCTTCTACCTATTTCATTGCGGTTCATTGTGAAGGTTATTGCGGGAATACGCGTAGTGAGGCGTAGCGGAACGAAGCGTATTTCCGCGCGGGCGATGGCCCGGATTGGCGTATCTTCCAGAACTGCATATTCCAATGCTACCGAACGAGCTAATTCGCCGGGGGCGACAATTGCCCCCTGTGGCTTTAACTACCTAGGGAGACATGTGCCCCGGTGAATTGGCCGCTATCGATGTCCCCCTGGCAACAATTCGAACATGAACTTCTGATCATTCAAGTATAGCAACAAGTGTTGATTTCAACCAGAGTTGAGTCGGCGGGGTGAAAACCAAACCGGTCGGGGCATGTAGATGTTCCGAGGATGAGCCGGGCCAACCGCTCGACGGGTCGCTCGATCGTTCGACGTTGCCAAGTATAGTCATTCTTCTAGCGCTTCCAGCACAAGTTCCGCCGTCAGCCCGCTACTGTATTGCTGCTGTCCGGTGATCAGACGTCCGTCACGGATTGCGAATGGCTCATTGGCTTCGCGGCAAAGAAAGCTAGTCCCCTCGATACGGGCGGCCTCGCGCTCGATCGTGTATTCGTTGAGCGTCATGCCGAACGCTGCATTGACCTCTTCCTCTTCCGCATCGGTAAAGCCAGTCCATTTCTTTCCCTCGACCAGCAGTTTCCCGTCCGACAGGCGCGTCCATAAAAGGAGCGCCGAACCGTGGCAGATCAACGTGACGATTTTGCCCTTCTCATAAAAGGTCGCGATCAGGTCGTGCAGCGTCTCGTCATCCTTGAACGTCAAAAGAGGACCGCCGCCGCCAGCCACCCAGACCGCATCATAATCATCGACCGAGATCGCGCTGATCGGAAGGGTGTTCTTCAGCATCGCGCCGAACGTTGCGTGATGGACAAAACCCAGGCTGATGAGATCGTCGGCATAGGCGCCATCGGGCGTGCGCGGATCGCTATGCGTGTCAAACATCACCTCGCCGCCCTTCGGAGACGCAAGATCGACCTGATGCCCGGCTTCGGTGAACATGAGAAAGGCACGTGTCATTTCTTCGGCGAAGAAGCCGACGGGAAAGCCCTTGAGCTCGGTCGTGTTGGATACGATCGATAGGATGCGTCGCGGTTTGCGTTTTACGCCGATCCGCGTTTCGATTTTCAGGTCCGATGCGGGCATATGTTGACTACTCCTGTGATTGCTCTTGTGGGGCTGTGTTTCCTATCCCTGAAACCCGCCGCGCCTGAGAAAATCCGCCTCCTCCGGCGTGGTGGTGCGGCCAAGCACGGGATTGCGATGCGGGAAACGACCGAAACGCCGGATAATGTCGCGGTGTCCCTCCGCGTGATCGAGCCAAGGCTGACCGAGTCTGGCATTGAGCTTGACCGAGACGTCTTGGTCGGAAACTTCTTCGGAATGTGCGAAGGGCAGGCAGAAGAACAGCCGCAGCACGGGCTCGACGCGCTCCATGCAGTTGGCCGCAAGCGCCATCCGTGCATAGTGCCGGGCCAGTGGATCGGTCGCATACATGTGCCCGGTCCCACGAAACGCGTTGCGCGGAAACTGGTCGGTAAGGACCAGAAGCGCAAGCGCACCCTCCGGGCTATTGATCCAACCGTCATGCCACCGCGCTGCGACTGCCATGTGAAGGTCGAGAAAGCGGTCATGGAAAGTGCGATCGAACTCTTCATCCTTGGCGAACCACTGGCCTTGCGCGCCGGCATCCGCCCAGAAGCTGACGACGTCGGAAATGAGAACGTCATCCCCGCGCTTGCGCATCCTTGGCATGGCGATCATGACGAGGCCTCCGGCTCCGCAGGCTTGTTCTTGCCGGGAGCATTGCCATGGATCAGATCACGACCGGCATAGATGCCGCCGGCCGTCTCGATCTCGAAGCGTTCGGCGTCGCGCTTGCGGATGTCGGCCATCAACTCGCCCGCAGCATCCGGCTCGTCGCCCAGAGTCACCAGTGCGCGTTCGCCGAGTTTGAGAGCCGATTCGAAGGTCTCGCGTATCTGGAACTCGACGCCGGCGTGAACCAGCTCGATGGCATGCTCGCGGTCCGCCGCCCTGGCGAGCACCGGAACGAGAGGGAATTCATGTCTCGCCAGCTCTGCGATGGTGCTGGCGGCCTTCGCGTCATCGACGGCGATGATGATCACCTTCGCATGTTCCGCGCCAGCCGCATGGAGGATGTCGAGGCGCGAACCGTCGCCATAATAGACCTTGAAGCCGAAATCCTTCGCGTCCTGGATCGCCTGCGGATCGGAATCAATGATCGAGAGGCTGTGCCCGCGCGCAAGCAGGGGCTGGCTGATGATCTGCCCGACCCGCCCAAAACCGATGAGAAGCACGCTGCCTGCGAGGTGCCTTGCCTCATCAACCTCCGCCATCGATGGAAGGACTTTCGGCGCGAGACGATTGTGAGCGATGATCATCAACGGCGTCAGCACCATCGAGACGATGATGATCGCGGTCAGGGTCGCGTTCCATTCAGGCGTAAGGATGCCGAATTGTGTCGCGGCGGCGTAGAGAACGAAGGCGAACTCGCCGCCCTGCGCCATCATGACGGCCCGCTCCACGGCCTCGGCATTGTCGGATTTGAGGGCGCGGGCCACACCGTAGATCACTGCCATCTTCAGGAACATGTAAGCTGGAACGGAAATGGCGATCACCACCCAGTTCGCTGCGATGATGTCGAGGTCGAGCGCCATGCCGACGCCGAGGAAGAACAGGCCGAGCAGCAGTCCGCGAAATGGTTCGATGTCCGCTTCGATCTGGTGGCGGAAGGAAGATTCCGACAGGAGCACACCGGCGAGGAAGGCGCCCATCGCCATCGACAGCCCGCCTGCCTCCATCAAAACGGCGGCGCCCAGCACGACAAGCAGGGCGGCCGCCGTCATGATCTCCCTGACGCCGAATCTGGCCAGCAGGCGGAACATGGGGTCGAGCAGGTAGCGCCCGGCAACCACCAGTGCCGCAATCGCCGCAAGACCGATACCGACCCCCGTCAGCCGGTTGGCCAGCGTGACGTTCTCGCCGCCCGGTGCGAGGAAAGCCACCAGTGCGAGAAGCGGCACGATGGCCAGATCCTCGAATAACAGGATGGCGATCATCCTGCGCCCCTTCGGTTGGGCAATCTCACCGCGCTCTTGAAGCATCTGCATGACGATGGCGGTGGAGGTCAGAACAAAGCCGGTGCCTGCCACGAAGCTCGCCTCGACCGGATAGCCAAGCGCGATACCCACCCAGATCAGGATGAAGATGGCGAGACAGACCTGTAGCGCACCCAGCCCGAATATCTCGCCGCGCATGCTCCAGAGCCGCGAAGGCTGCATCTCCAGGCCGATGATGAACAGGAACAGCACCACACCGAGTTCGGCGACATGGATGATCGACTGAGGGTCGTCGAAAAAGCCGAGCCCGAACGGTCCTATGGCAAGGCCTGCGGCAAGATAGCCGAGTACCGACCCCAGCCCCGTGCGTCGAAACAGCGGAACGGCGATGACCGCCGCCGCGAGAAGCACGACGACGGGAACAAGGTCGAAGGTCGCGTGATATGCGGCTTCTGCTGCGTGGGTGACGGCTTCGGTGGACATGGTTACGCCTCACTTCGCCGGAATGCGGAATTCGAGGATCAGGCCGTCTGCCAGCGTCACATAGGCTTCGCTGCGGCCGTTGAAGACGCGGCTTGTCCAGTCGAACACGATTTGTGTGGTGTCGTCCCTTATGGTGGCTGCAACCACCGTCATGCGGGCCTGCGCGCCGATCGCATCCGAACGCGCCCACGACCGCACGCCGTCCGCGCCTGTGAGGATGCGTCCCCAGTCGTTGACGACGCCATCGGAAGAAAACGCGGCGACGAAGGCATCCTCGTCCCCAGAATTGATCGCATCGACGGCCGATTGAAGGGCTGGCGGGAGGGGGATCGACATGGCAGTTCTTTCTTGTTGGAGAGGAGGCAAAGGTTGCGCGTTGGCTCCGGACACTTGCCAGGTAACGATTCCCGCAGCGATGGCAGGGACCATGAACACCACCAACAGGATAGGCAGTTCCTAGGCAAGTGTGTAGCCGGCCTTTGTTACGCCGACCCACATGTTGACCAGGCAAACCACAGCCATACCGGGGTGAAGAGTTTCGCTCCCGTAGCGACGCCTGTGATGTCGCCGCCCCAAAGCTTTCCGAACAGCGCGAACACACCGAGCAGGACGACCCCACCGACGATGACAAGCAGCATATGCACGAGCGCCCCCTTGATTTGCTTCCCTCAATCGTTGCGACCCGCCTGAGCCGGCAGGCCGCTGCCAACCATTACTTTGTCGTGTAGCCGCCGTTGACGAGGATGGTCTGGCCCGTCATCCACCAACCGTCCGAGACCATGAAGCGGATATAAGGCACGATGTCCCCGATGTCGGTGAGACCAGTCTTCGAGAAGTTCGACAGTGCGGCCGCCGTCTTGTGATAGGCGACAGCGTCCTCGCCTTCGGCCGGATAGAAGAAGGGTGTGTCCATCGGACCAGGGCCGATGGCCGTTACCGAAATGCCGCGCTCGCCAAACTCCTTGGAGGCCGCGCGGGTGAAATGCTCGACCGGAGCCTTGGTGCCGGCATAGGCCGCATAAAAGGGCGTGAAGGCCCCGAGCAACGAGGTAACCAGCGTGCAGACCTTGCCGTTGTCATTGACGTGCTTGCCGGCTTCTTTCAGGAAGAAGAAAGCCGACTTCGCATTGACGGCGCTCATCTCATCATACTCGGCTTCCGATATCTCGACGATCGGCTTCTTCAATACCTTGCCGACCGTGTTGATGGCGATGTCGGGGCGACCAACGGCGGCGATCGCATCGGCGAAGAGCTTCTCCAACGCCCCAGCCGTGGTGAGGTCGGCCTGGAAGGCGACGCCTTCGGCACCGGCAGCCTTGATAGCGGCCAGCGTCGCATCTGCATCGGCCTTGCTGGATGCGCTGTTGTAGTGGATTGCAACGGCCTTTGCGCCATGTTCAGCGAGATCGCGGGCAATCAGCCCGCCCAGGTTCTTCGCGCCGCCGGCAATGATGACGGTTTTGCCCTTGATGGAATGATCGGTCATTGGATCGCCTCCTTGGTCTGTGCGGTCACATCGAGGCCGCTTCTACCTGAAGACAATATCGTCTAGGATTAGACAATAAAGCCGATTATTCTGACATCACTTGTCAGAAAAACCGACTAATGGAGCGCCGCCAGACCGTGGACCGTATCGACCTGTTCCGTATCTTCTCGCGCGTTGTTGAATGCTCAAGTTTCACCCGCGCTGCCGATACACTGGGCATTCCACGCTCCTCCGTCTCGGCGGCCGTTCAGGAACTGGAGGGACGAGTCGGCGCACGCCTACTCCACCGGACCACGCGCCAGGTGTCGCCGACACAGGACGGCACTGCGTTTTATGACCGCTGCCAACGCCTCATTTCCGATGTCGAGGAGACCGAGAATCTGTTCCGGCAGACATCGGCGCAACCGTCCGGCAGACTGCGTATCGATGTTCCGGGCCGTATCGGGCGGTTGATAATTGCTCCGGCGCTGCCCGACTTTCTTGACCGCTATCCGCAGATCGACATTGATCTCGGTGTTACCGACCGCGCGGTCAACCTTGTGGAGGACAGCGTCGACTGCGTGCTGCGGGTCGGACCTCTGAGCGACTCCGGCCTAATCGCCCGACCGATCGGCAAATTGCCACTGATCAATGTCGCAAGTCCGGCCTATCTGAAGCAGCATGGCATGCCGAAGACCCCCGAAGACCTCAACGCGCATATGGCGGTCAATTATGCATCACCGTTCAGTGGTCGTGTGGAGGATTGGGAATGGATGCAGGATGGCACGCTTCGCACGCTCCCGATGCACGGCCGCGTTAGCGTCAATAGTGCAGAAGCCTATATCGCCTGCTGCCTTGCCGGTCTGGGGATCATCCAGATCCCGGTCTATGATATCCGCCATCATCTCGAAGCCAGTGAACTTATCGAAGTGATGCCCGACTACCGAGCTGAGCCTATGGCCATGACGCTGCTCTATCCGCATCGCCAACACCTGTCCCGTCGGCTTCAGGTGTTCGCAGACTGGCTCGAACACCTGCTGAAGCGCGAGGTACTTCGTCTGAATACTCATCAAGATTTGTCACTGGAGACCTTTCACTCATGAGCATCGTAGTACTGCATTTCCTCTACATCGTGGCCGTCACGGTTGAAGCCATGACAGCCGCAATTGCCGCGGGGCGGCGTAGCATGGACTGGGTAGGCGTCTGCCTGTTGGCTGCCGTTACAGCGCTCGGTGGAGGGTCGGTTCGCGACGTTCTTCTAGGGCATCATCCGCTCGTCTGGGTAGAACATCCCCTCTATTTGCTGCTAACGGCATTTGCGGCAATTGCGACGATCATCTTTGCCCGGTTTATGGACAGGCTGAAACGTCTGTTTCTGTTTCTCGATGCTATAGGCCTTGTGGTTTTCACTATCCTTGGCTGCAATGTCGCCCTCGAACTCGGATTGCCGGCTGTTGTCGTGATCGTGGCGGGTATGATCACGGGCTGCGCAGGCGGTGTTCTGCGTGACATCCTGTGTGGAGAGAGTCCGCTTCTCCTGCGGAGCGAACTCTATGCCAGCGTCTCCGTGGTGACGGGCGTTCTTTACGCTGGCGGCCTGCACCTTGCCCTGCCGCATGAACTGGTGACTTTCGTGGCCTTTGTTTTTGGCTTGGCACTCAGATTGCTCGCATTGCGCTTCAACTGGAACATGCCGAAGTTCGTCTATTCCAAGGACTGGCATTGAGGTCGGACCATTGGATTCATGCCCTACGTGTTATCAATACAGGATAGGTGCAATTGCGGATTCCAGTGATTTACCGGACGCGCTTTCTGAAATACGCGTTGTTGCCGACGTCGTTGGGAAGCTCGAAATCTATACGAACGGCTGGCGCACGACATCGAATGGTATGATCTGCTTGGCGACACCCGCTTGCCAAACCATGCTTTTGTGTCCGCAGCGGGACTTCGATACGACAAACCTTCTTAAGTAGAGACTTGGAGTTGCTGGACTGTGTGGCTTCTCCGCACGATGGCGGGCAACGCTCCGATATTTGGGGTCTCCGCGCCGCCCGCCGTCGGTCGTACCAAATTCTACTATTCCAGCGTGACAATAGGTTTTCCGTCTTTCCGTTCAGCCTCAAACGCCATCTTCCCCAATGTCGCCCAAACACCACTCGCCCGCTCGCCGTCGTCACTCCGCAGCTTTTCGGCAATCCAGACGAGCGCGCCGAGAATGACGGCGCGGTCATCGCCAGTGAGTTCCACGACGCCGGCCTTGATGACGAGACCGCCGAGTTCAATCAGGTGACGTGTTCTCTTTCTCCGTTCGATCTGCCATTTGCGCATGTCATGCCGCGCCCGTTGCGCCTGATAGCGATTGCGCGCTGTTCTGTTGCGTCTGAGCGCGGCGTTCGCCATCATCATTTGCCGGTACAGACCGCCGTGATTTTCCACGAAACCACGCCTCACCGCGCTTGGCCCACGCCTCCCGTTTCCCGGCGTCGGTGGTCTCGGTTGCTACGATCAGCACACCGGCGAGTTCTTCCGCGCTAAGGCTGTCCGCCCCGGTGGCGATGACCAGTTCGCCTAACTGCTGGACCTTCCGCTGTTTCAGTTCTCTTGCCTTGTCCTCCAGTGCCTTCAGTTCCGCATCGAAATCTCTTGGCCTGCGCATTTCCGTCTCCATCGTTTCTACTGTCGTGTGATTGTCTGTCGATGCAGCCATGGTATTTGAACACGACGCGGAATGCTTCTATGTTGGTGGGACGGTGTGGCACGGCGCGGGCAGTCCCGAGAAATTCATTTTGAGGGCGCGCTTATACGTCGTTCCGACGTCGCTTGTTTGGTGCCTATGATCGCCTTGCCATGGCGATCTATCAGCTGACCGATCTGACCGCCCACACACGCGACCTGATGAAACAGGTCGAGACCGACCTTGGCACCAAGCTCGATTGGGTCGCGGTCAATCACCACAATACCGGCCATCCCCATGTGCATGTCATCGTGCGCGGCAAGGACGAACTGGGCGAGAACCTGGTCATCAACGGCGACTATCTCGCCAACGGTATCCGTGAGCGGGCGAGCGAGCTGACCACGCTGGAGCTTGGCCCCGTCACCGAGATCGAGCAGAGCCGCAAGCTCTCGGCCGAAGTCGATCAGGACCGTTTCACCCGCATCGACCGGGCGATGACCGAGGAAGCGGACGAACGGTTCCTCGACCTCCGGCATGAGCCGGGCGATCCGCGCCGCCAGTTCAACCGCACGCTTCGCCTGCGCCGTCTCGCCAAGCTGGAAAAGATGGGACTGGCCACCGAACACGCGCCGGGCGTCTGGGAGCTTGGCGCGAAGATGGAACCGGCGCTGCGTGAGCTCGATGAACGCGGCGACATCATCCGCAACATGCATAAGGCGCTGAAGGCAGATGGGCAGGAACGTGATCCAATGACCTTCCAGCTTCACGATGTAGCACCCGCGACATCCATCACCGGCCGCGTCGTGGACAAATATCTCACCGACGAGATGGGCGAGAACCTGACGCTCGTGGTGGACGGTATCGACGGGCGAACACACCATCTTCCCGGCATTGATCCGGCCCGCGTCGAAGATGCCCGGATCGGCAGCATCGTGGAAGTCGGCCCCGCCGATACAGCACAACGTCCCTCTGATCGTACCATCGCTGCGATCTCGGAGAATGGTATCTACCGACCGAGCCGCCACCTCGAACAGGCGAAGTTCGAGGGACGTGTGCTAGGCGGCGATTACGAGGGCTTTGTCGATGCCCATGTCCGGCGACTTGAGGCGTTGCGCCGCGCTGGCATTGCTGAACGGATCGATGCGGACCAGTGGCGCATCCCCGATGACTTCGAGAGTCGCGCCACCGCCTATGATGCCGGTCGCAACCGGCAGGCCAGCATCCGTGTCGTCTCGACCTTCAATCTGGAAACGCAGATCGGTTCGGATGGCGCGACCTGGCTCGATCGGCGGCTGGTAACACCCGACGCATCGGATCTCGCGCCGGCAGGATTCGGCCAGCAGGTGCGCGATGCGATGGACCAGCGGCGTGAGCATCATATCACACAAGGCGATGCCACGCGGCAGCAGAACGGCCGCGTCTTCTACCGCCGCAATCTTCTCGCCAACCTGCGCGAGCGCGAAGTCGCCCGCGTCGGCGCGGAGATGGCCGAGAGCAAGGCGCTGCCGTTCCGCGCGGCGGCGGAGGGGGAGAAGATCAGCGGCAAGTTCACCGGCACCGTCCAGCTATCGAGCGGCAAGTTCGCGGTGGTTGAGCAGAGCCACGAGTTTACCCTCGTCCCATGGCGGCCGGTCATTGACCGCCAACTCGGCCGTGAGGTCTTGGGCGTCGTGCAGGGCGGATCGGTGTCGTGGCAATTGGGAAGGCAACGGGGATTAGGCATATAGATTAGCAGCCGAAATCTGACGCTGCGTACCAAACTCTAGATGTTTGTCACTAGGGAGCGCGATCCTTCGTTGCAGCCGTGGCGATTTGCTCGCGTAGCTCAGGTTGTCGAGTTCGATCTCGACACCGGCACTCTGCGACACGAGACATCCGTTGGGAAGCGCGTATCGTTGAACGGGCTTTTGGTATTGGGCCGAGCGCGTTGACAGAAGCCGTGGAACCGCTCGCCCAGAATCTACAAAGCCAGACCGTTTAACAGCAGAGCACGAGGGCTTTACTTGCCAACTGAACTTTTTGCAACAGAGCCCAGGGAAGCGCTCTAACGGAAGAAACTGTTGCTTTTCCCGCTGGGCGACCATTTCACATGATCATGGCAAACAGAACCAGGAACAGAAGTAAAATGTAGACCCTGGCATGACTGGAGTCGGGTATTCGCCCGACCATCGGCAATGCGGCTTGCATCCCTACGATGGCCCCACAGATGAGAACCAGAAATGCGGCAAGATCAACATAACCGATTTGCCACGCGGCTTGAGTGGCCGGGATTGCGGGGGCCGAAAGCATGTAAGCAATGGTCGCTGAGAAGGCAACCGGTACAGTAAGTGGATTAGCCATTGCCGCCGCCTTGGTCATATCCATCCCGCGACGGCGCATCAGGGGAACGGTCATGACACTGCCACCCACTCCCAGAAATGCGGCAACAATGCCAATTCCAATACCAATGCCGCTGCTGGCCAATAGCGGTGGCGGCAAGATAGGATTCTGCGCGTGATTTCGGTGGATAAATCCACCTCGCAACAAACAATCCAAGATTGTCAGCCCCAGATAAATAACAAAAGCCCACTTCAGGAAATTACTGCTTACCATGGTTGCGAGTTGAGCTCCGACAAAAGCTCCAATTCCAATAAATGCGACCATGGGCCAAATCTGGCTGATGATGATATTCCCTCGCTTCGCATGTTGCCATGTTGCGATTGCTGAGGTGGCGACCATCACGCAAGTAGACGTGGCAACCGCAATTTGCATCGCGTTCTCACTGTTAAGAACATCATACTGTTTGCCATGGGTGGTGAGCCAGTAAATTAGCGGAACAGTGACGAACCCGCCACCAAAACCAAATAAGACCGTGGTGATGCCTGCGCCAATGCCGAAAATGGCGAGCAAAAGATAGATAGTCATGTCTGAAAGTCCCGGTTTGCACAGGCATATCTATAGGTTGAGTTGGATTGACCCACAATCGAATGTAGGTCATTCTCATTGGAGAATTGGCCAACGTGAAATTACATATGCCCAGCAACATTCCGCTCGTAACAATCGAGACTGACGATGTACCGTTGATCGCCCTCGGGACCGATTATGTGCACGGCACCTTGCTGGACTGGCACGAGCATTTACGCGCACAATTCCTTTACAGCGCCAGTGGCTCCATGAAAGTAGATACGAAATCGCAGACGTGGGTTGTTCCGG
Source organism: Brucella oryzae (assembly GCF_041929965.1). Lineage (NCBI taxonomy): Bacteria > Pseudomonadati > Pseudomonadota > Alphaproteobacteria > Hyphomicrobiales > Brucellaceae > Brucella > Brucella oryzae. Next base: position 72,139 of record NZ_JBHEEO010000016.1, read on the forward strand.
TTCAGCGGGGCGTATGGATACCCGCGGGTGAGACGCATAGGGTGCTGATGCTGGGTGCAAGTACCCGCAGCCTTTATATCGATTCCGGACTGGCGGTGCGCGCCGGCCGTTCATGCGAAGTTTTACACGTCGGAGCTTTGCTGAGGCAACTTCTGCTCGAAGCTGTGCAGATGCCTTTGCAATATGAAAAAGGTGGGCGAGATGCCGCGCTTGTTTCGCTTCTGCTTCATGAGCTTAAAGCAGCGCCCAGCATTGACCTGCAATTACCTATGCCAAGCCCTGGGAGCCCGCTCTCGTTATTGTGTGATGAGTTTCTGAGTAACCCATCTGTGCATAGCGCGCCGGAGGATTGGGCTGAACGCCTCAACGTCAGTCGCAGAACCTTCAGCCGAAAGTTTCATGCTGAGATGGGTCTGAATTTCCAGCAGTGGCGACAACGGGCATGTGTCACCTTGTCACTATCACAGCTTGCCGAGGGAAAATCCATAACAACCATTGCTCTCGAAATGGGCTACGAAAGCCCTGCGACATTTTCCACTATGTTTCGTCGCACGTTAGGCAAGCCTCCATCTGCTTTCACGCCATGGATTACTCCTTGGCTGTGAGTTCTTCCTGCGCTTTGCCGGTGTGCGTGGCCCGGCCGAAGCAAAGCGCACCAGATATCAGCAGAGCCAAAGCCGCGACGATGAGGGACGTGTCGAATGAGGCGGTCCTTGCGTAGAGCGTATTGGCCATGAGAGGGCCGATGATCTGCCCGACACCGTAGGACGCGGTCATGATCGCGAGCATGTTGAAGCGAACCTTTGCAGCAACCCTGCGTGCCGCGGGCATGGCGATGGTCACGGTTCCCATGAAGGTGCCGCCGACCAATAGGGCGCTTGCCACGTAAGAGAGTTGTGTGTGAAAAACCGGCAGGACAACGCCGACAGCCTGGACTATCAGATTGGCCATCAAGCTCCCGTTGGCGCCCCACTTTTGATGCAGAGAATGCCACAGGAAGCATGAGGGTACTGCTCCAAGACCGAACACAGCCCAGATATGGACGGGGTCGAGCGACCCGAGTGCACTACGCACGAGAAGAGGCAGATAGGTCGCCGTTATGATATAGCCGAGGCCAGCAAGCCCGTAGATGACGATGAGCCGCGTTGCACCGAGCAATAACGGCCTTTCTTCGTGCAGGGCCGATTGCTCCTGAATCTGATAGGGCTTTGAATTCTCAGCCTTTGCCTGCATTGCAATCGAAACAATCGTCACCGCCAGCGCGGCAGCAGCGAGCGCGAACCAGATCATGTGGCTCGACAGCGACGCCACATGACCGACTACTATCATCTCAGCCGAGAGAAGGATGCCGATGCCGACGCCCGAGTACAGTGCTGGAACGCCTCCGTGAAGCCTGCGGTCATGGATGAGCCAATGCGAAGCGGCTACCATGGAAACAGCGCTGAACAGACCCGCAAAGCCACGGATTGTCACAATAAGCCATTCCGGTAGCGGTAGTGCCAAAAGACCGAGAGTGATCACCGTGGTTATGGTTGCGAAGGTGCACAGTTTGCGGCTTGGAATCCCTGAAAGCAGCGCAGCCAGCAGCGCACCGATGAGATATCCGGCGTAGTTGGCAGAGGCGGCATAGGAACCACCCTCGACGGAGATTTGCTGGTCGACGATCATCAGCGGATAGAGACCGGTGAAGGCGAAGCGGCCGAAGCCCATGCCGACGACCAGGACCAGGGCAGCCGCAATCGTCACCCCGGCCTCCTTGTTACGCATGGCCTTCATCCCTTGATGTCCGAGAACTCTTCTAGCGTCTTTCGGAACTCGGCAAAGGCCGGCGTGGTAAAGCCTGGCCGACAAGCCAGATAGGTGTCGACTGTCATCAGCGGGCGTTCCTCGACGGAACCGAGGTGCCGCATCAGGTCGACAACGCTGCGGGGCAGGACGCTGACGCAGGAGCCCGCAGCGGTGCAGGCGAACATCGCGTGATAGGATCTGACCTCCTGGATGGCGAAGCGCTCCTTGAGCGAGCCGAACCCGGTCAGCCATTCTTCAGCTAGCATCCGATAAGTGCAGCCCGGCGCGAAAGCAGCCAACGACTTCGGCTTGATATCGTCGCCGTAACGTACTTCGGGATGTCCGGGCGGCAGAAGCAGCACCAGTTCCTCCCGAAACACAGGGATTTTGTCGAGTTCGTTTGGGCCAAGCCACCACTCTCCGGATGGAACGCCGATCAAGGCACAGTCAATGTGGTGCGCCAGCAGGGCGTCGATGAGCTGGCGGGTCGGCGCCGTCGACAGATCAATCGTTACCTTGGGCCATTTCCTGTTGTAGCTGGCAAGCGGGATTGGAAGCCGGCTCGCAACGGTGCTTTCCATAGAACCGACACGTAAGGTGCCGATCGGTTCGGATGGATTGACGACCTGCTGCGCCTCCTCGGCGAGATTCAGGATGCGATCAACATAATCAAGATACGTCTGCCCCTCTTTTGTGAGCGTCATACGTCTCTGGTCGCGCTGGAATAGCGACACACCAATCTCGGCCTCGAGTTGCTGAATGCGGGTGGTGACATTCGAGGGCACACGGCCGAGCAGTTCGGCGGCGCGGGTGACGCTTTGCTCTCGGGCGACGGTGCGGAAGACCGCCAATGCAGCAAGATCCATGACAATTCTCCATTGCAGAATTTCTTTTGGTATGTATTCTCCTTTTAAGAAAGTACGTCAACACAAATTCCGAACTGGAGAACGAAGGCGGCTGCCTGGAACAAATTCGGAATGAACAAGAACGACGACCGGAGTGCCGAATGCCAAAATCTCTCTCGACGGAAACCATCGCCCTTGTGAAAGCCACTGTTCCCGCGCTCGCAGAACACGGTCCGGTTATCACCGCCGCCATGTACAAGCGCCTGTTCCAGCACCCCGAAATCGCGGCTTTGTTCAATCAGGCGAACCAGAAGAGCGGAAGGCAGATTCATGCGCTCGGAGCGGCGATCCTCGCCTATGCGCAGAACATCGAGAATCTGACAGCGCTTGGTCCGGCGGTGGAGCGGATAGCCCAGAAGCATATCGGCTATGCCATCCTGCCCGGACACTACCCCTATGTGGCAACCGCGCTGCTCGGCGCGATTGAGGATGTGCTGGGAGAGGCGGCGACGCCCGAAATCTTGGCGGCCTGGGGCGAGGCCTACTGGTTCCTTGCTGACATTCTGAAAGGCCGTGAGAGGCAGATCCGCAATGATCTTCTGGCACAGGAAGGCGGTTGGACCGGTTGGCGCCGGTTCCTGGTCGCCGAGCGTCGAAAGGAGAGCGAGATCATCACCTCCTTCATTCTGCGCCCCGGGGATGGCAAGCCGATCCTGCGACACAAACCGGGCCAGTATCTGACCTTCCGCTTCGATACGGCTGGTCGACCGGGCCTGAAGCGCAACTACTCGATCTCATGTGGTCCGAACAACGACCATTATCGCATCACAGTAAAGCGCGAGCCTGCCGGCGATGCGTCGGTCTTCCTGCATGACAAGGCGGTTGTCAGTACCGTTCTGGAATGCACACCGCCCGCCGGTGAGTTCTTCCTTCCCGAAAGACTTGAGCGTCCGGTGGTGCTGGTGTCGGGCGGTGTCGGCCTGACGCCTATGGTGAGCATGCTGGAGACGCTGGCCGACCAGCATGCCGGTCATCCCACCTTTTATGTTCACGGCACGACGAGCCGCGATACTCATGCGTTCAATGACCACGTCAGAGAGCTGGCCGCGCGACATGGCGCCACGACCGTAACAACCTTCTACGATCACTCGAACGGGGAACCCGAAGCTCACAGCGGATTCATTACCCTCGACTGGCTCTCCCGGAACACGCCTTTCGCGGAAGCGGATTTCTATTTGTGCGGACCCCGCCCGTTCCTGCGGTTCTTCGTTTCAGGCCTGACTCGGGCCGGCGTGTCGCCGGATCGCATACATTACGAGTTCTTCGGACCCGCCGATGAAGTACTGGCCGCCTAAGGGAGAAGCAACATGCTGGACAGGCTTGGAGTTACATTGCCAATCATTCAGGCTCCGATGGCCGGGGTCTCGACCCCGGCCCTTGCCGCCGAAGTTTCTAACGCCGGGGCACTCGGCTCCATTGGCGTGGGCGCGACTGACGCCATCGGCGCGAGAAAGATGATTGAGGAGGTCCGCGTCAGGACCGACCGAGCTTTCAACGTCAACGTATTCGTCCACGGCGCTGCGAATGCCAATGCCGAGCGCGAGGCGGCGTGGCTCGAATGGCTGGCTCCGCTCTTTTCCGAGTTCGGCGCTGAATGCCCAAAGGAACTTCGAACGATCTACAGGAGCTTCGCGGACGATGATGACATGCTGGCTCTTCTGCTCGAGACCAAGCCTGCCGTCGTTAGTCTGCATTTCGGGCTGCCGTCTAACGAAAAGATTAGCGCGCTGAAAGCTGCCGGGATCACACTCCTTGCGACCGCGACCAGTCTCGACGAAGCGCAGAAGATCGAGGCGGCGGGTATCGACGCCATCGTCGCGCAGGGTATCGAGGCTGGGGGTCATCGTGGCGTCTTCGACACTAAGGCTCCAGATGATGCTCTCGGCGTCCTTGCGCTCACGCGGTTGATCGTGCGCAATTCCAGGCTACCGGTCATCGCCACAGGCGGCATGATGGACGGGGCCGGGATCGCGGCAATGCTCAACCTCGGTGCGGTCGCAGCCCAGCTCGGCACGGCATTCGTTTCCTGTCCGGAATCGGCTGCCGATGAAGCTTATCGCAAGGCGCTGACTGGCCCCGGTGCCTATCATACGCGCCTGACCCCCTTGATATCCGGTCGTCCGGCGCGTGCGCTCGGCAATCGTTTCACCGCCTTGCAGGAAACGGTTCTGGATCGGCTGCCACCCGATTACCCGATTGCCTATGACGCTGGAAAGGCGCTGCACGCTGCAGCCAAGGCCAAAGGTGAGCATGGCTTCGCCGCGCATTGGGCCGGACAGGGCGCGCCGCTTTCGCGGGCGTTGCCCGCAGCCGAACTCGTCGCCACGCTGGCGCGCGAGTTGGCGAATGCACCCCGCAATTCTGCTCAAGCTTCATGAATGTCAGGAAAGCGTGTGTACGAAGGGATATTGATAGAAAAAGGACGATGCGAGAATGGAAATATCGGCTCAAACCGGTCAGTTCTCGGCGAAAATCAACACCCAGCCGTCTTCTGGAACCCATCGGAAACATTCCGGCGCGATCAGACGAATGACCCAAGATCCGAGACTGCGGCGAATCGAATCGCCAAGACGCTCAATATGGCACTTAAAATCGATGCCAATTTTGTACAAAGATCACATGAAGATGGATAACGGCCAGCCCTGTGGCAGAGTGTGGTTGTTACATTCCAATTCTGGAGATCGACCATGCCTGACACAGTCCATCCATCCTCAGCACCAGCCCCTATCCGCATACACCTTGGCGCCATTTTCGTCTCATTGGAACTGTCAAAATCAACCTGGCTGGTAACAGCGCTGTCCCCTGGCAGGGAAAAGATGGCACGCCACTCGGTTCCGGGGGCGATCTGGCGGCACTGTTGCAGTGCTTTGGGAAACTACGGGAAAAGGCCGAGAAGCGCGAAGGCCAGCTCTATCCAGTGGTGGTCATCCAGGAAGCGGGGCTGGACGGGTTCTGGATTCATCGTGCATTGGAAGCCGAGGCATGGATTACGAGCCATGTTGTCGATGCGGCCTCGATAGCCGTGTCACGACGTCATCGCCGTGCCAAGACTGACAGGGTCGATGGCGAGATGCTGATCCGTGCGCTGATGGCTCATATCCGAGGTGAACCGCGGGTTTGTTCGATGGTCCGAGTTCCGTCGCTCGCCGACGAAGATCAGCGCCGGATCGGCCGGGAGCGCGAAATTTTGGTAGCGGAGCGCATCCAGCATACCAACCGGATCAAGGGATTATGCTTCAACGTTGGCATCCGCGATTACAAACCGTTGCATCGGGACAGGCGTCAACACCTTGAAGACTTGTGCACCGGCGATGGTCAGCCGTTGCCGCGCCATCTCAAGGCGCAAATCAGCCGCGAGCTGGACCGCCTGGAGCTCCTGATCGCGCAAATCAAGGCGATTGAAGCCGAACGCGACGCCCTCATGGAGCAGGCAAAAGAAAATGATCCCAGGACGCTACTTTTGGCTCTTAACGGGATTGGTCCCGAATTCGCCAATGTTCTTGCAAATGAAGGCTTGTTCCGGGATTTCAACAATCGACGACAAGTCGCTGCCTATGCAGGTCTGGCTGCCAGTCCCTGGAAAAGCGGCTCGATCGATCATGAGCAGGGCGTGTCCAAATCGGGAAACCCGTGGCTGCGTAAGACGATGGTCCAGCTCTCCTGGCTCTGGCTGCGCTATCAGCCGGACTCCCAATTAGCATGCTGGTTCCAGCAACGGGTCAGCCAGAATGGAGGCCGTGGCAAGAAGGTTGCGATTATCGCACTTGCTCGCAAACTTCTCGTCGCTTTGTGGAAATTTGCCACGCGCGGTGTCGTGATCGAAGGCGCTGCGATGTCGCACGCCTGATCATCCCCTATCACCCTTTTCTTATCCTCGGAGCCTGATCACGCTCCGACGGATCTCGGGTAGTATGGACCGAAGCTCGACATGGCTTAAAATGCCGGTGCAAAGAATGGTTTCCTTCTCCCGACCCCGGACCCGCCTAATGCGGGATCATGGTGCAGCCGCTTCAAACGGCGACCGCATGTAAGTTTGTACAGGTTCAGTTATGGGCCGGTATTCAATTAACGGGTTCGGACCCAAGATCCAGATGCACGACAACATGAGGCCATATTAAAATGCACCTTGACTTTAATATCTTCATGTAAGTCGAGCTCAGGATGAATCAGAACGAACATAGTGGAGAATAGGAAATTGTACCAGGCTGAGATTCGTAAGGCTACGCTTTCCGACGTACCGGAAATCCAAAATATTGTTCAGGATGCTTACGCACCATATACTGAACGAATAGGTCGCAAACCTGCACCCATGACTGACGATTACGCGAAACTTATAGAGGACGGAACGGCCTGGGTGCTTGCTGCGGGTGGCAGCGTTGTAGGCTTGATTGTTCTGCTTATCGAAACCGATCATGTTCTTGTCAATAACGTAGCCGTGGCAAAAACCTATCAAGGCCATGGCTTCGGCAGAAAGTTGCTGGACTATGCGGACGTATACGCCCGAGAAAACGGCCTGAGTGAACTGCGCCTTTATACAAACGAGTTGATGCACGAAAATCTGGTGATCTACCCCAAGCTCGGCTGGCAGGAATATAACCGAGCGGAACAGGACGGGTTCCGCCGTGTGTTCATGCGCAAGGCACTCTGTTGAGCAATTCTGCTTGGCTCGTTCACCCAATTTGCCGCCGGTCCCCGCTCATGCTCGCACTCGCGTAAATACTTGTTAAAGCCGCCAATTTCGAGCTTTCTTAATTGACCCAGATGCGGGGAGTGTCTGTCGGGCCCCGCGAGAAATCGGAGCCGACGTGAACTCACACCACCAAAAACCGGGAGCGATTGCACGCGGCCCGCGGATGCTGCGCACCGCGCTTGGGCGTCTGTCGCCCGGTATCTGGAAGACGCAAATATCGTCGAGATAATGCTGAACCCGGACGGCCGCATCCGGACAGATTGAACATATCGCCTTTCCGAGGTCTGGCCGATGCAAGCAAGCGGCTATCCCCTGAATACGGAGAGTGCATCATCCGCCTCATCGCCCACGATGTCGGGGCAGAGGTTCATACCCGATCGCCATGCGTCTCGGCCGGGCTGCCGGAGAGCGGGGAGCCTTTTAAAGGTCCTATTGCCGCTTGGCGTCGCCGCGCCCCTCTTCGCTATCCGCAAGCCGGCCGTCGTGGTGTTCACTCTCGACGCCTATGTGGCGATCAGCGTCATGTCCGCCGATCAGCCCCAAACGCTGCGCGACGCCTTAGCTTCACGGACCAATATTCTCGTCGCGGACGGCCCCCCCGCACGGGAGATAAACCTCGACCAATGCGCTGCTCGTCGAGGTGGCGACGACGCAGGATCGCGTCGGAGCTGAAATCAAAACGTCTGGGTGGAATGACCGTCGGCTTCGTTCATTTTTTTTGAGAAAGGACCCGTTCCCGCAAATGCCTGCTATGCACTTAATTCTCGTATACTGGAATATTTATGACGCTTCTAATAGACAGGATAATCTCGCGTTTGCTACCTACTATTCAGTAGGAAAAACGAAAGAAGTTCCAGGAGGGGCGTTCTGGGCCGATTAAGAAAAGTGTCCATGAGGATGCGTTTTCGCGGCTTCGAGACCCGTCAACGGGGCTTGCGCGATTACAGAGGAGAATATCGCAGTGAAAACGAAACGTATCGGCATCATAATGCATGGTGTTACGGGTCGGATGGGCATGAACCAGCACCTGATCCGTTCGGTTCTGGCTATCCGCAATCAGGGTGGTATCGCGCTTGCAGACGGCTCCCAACTGATGCCGGACCCGATCATCGTTGGTCGTAACGCTTCAAAAGTCGCAACACTTGCCCGTAAACTTGGTGTAGAGCGCGTGAGCGATGACATCGACGCGGCACTCGCCAATCCAGACGACACGATTTTCTTTGATGCGGCATCAACACAGCTTCGTCCAGGTTTGCTGCGCAAAGCAATTGATGCAGGCAAGCATGTTTATTCAGAAAAGCCAGTTTCAGAAGGCTTGGAAGATGCTATCGCCATTGCGCGCTATGCGAAAGAAAAGAGCGTTAAAAATGGTATCGTGCATGACAAGCTCGATCTTCCGGGCCTACGCAAGTTGAAGCGGTTGCGCGAATCCGGTTTCTTCGGTCGCATTCTGAGCGTTAAGGGCGAATTCGGCTATTGGGTGTTCGAAGGTGACTGGATGCCTGCGCAACGGCCGTCATGGAACTATCGCGCCGAAGAAGGTGGTGGGATGATTTCGGATATGCTGTGCCATTGGCGCTATGTGCTGGACAATGTCGTAGCGCCCGTCAAGTCCGTTTCCTGCCTTGCTGCAACCCATATTCCGGAACGTGTGGATGAGCAGGGCCGTCGCTATAAGGCAACCGCAGACGACGCCGCCTATGCGAGCTTCCTGCTGGATGGGCCGGATGGTGATATTGTTGCGCATATCAATTCGAGCTGGTGCACCCGCGTTTATCGTGATGACCTTGTGACTTTCCAGATTGACGGCACACATGGTTCGGCCATTGCTGGTTTGCATTCATGCAAGTCGCAGCATCGCGTTAACACGCCGAAACCAGTTTGGAACCCGGACGAGCCGCAGACGATAGACTTCCAGAAGGGCTGGGAAGAAGTGCCCGACAATCAGATATTCGACAATGGTTTCAAGGTGCAGTGGGAGCAGTTTCTGCGTCACGTAGCGGAAGATGCGCCATGGCATTACACGCTGCTCGAAGGTGCCAAGGGCGTACAGCTTGCCGAAGCCGGGTATCAAAGCTCACGGGAACGCCGCTGGGTCGATCTCCAGCCGATTGAGGTCTAGTCCATGCTGAACAATAATGCGACATTAATGTTGCCCGATAAAGACGGGCAGATAAAGCCTTTCACGATCAGCGCCGGTAGCGAGCTTGCTACGAGCGGTTCCTGGAACCGCACGGCCTATGCTGCCGCGCATGTTGTCATTGATCCGCTGGCGAATCGTGATCCGTGGCTCAATGCAGCCATTGACTGGGACCGTACGCTGGCGTTTCGCGAACATTTGTGGTCGCTGGGTTTTGGCGTTGCGGAAGCAATGGATACTGCCCAGCGTGGCATGGGGCTTGACTGGCCGACTTCGCTGGAACTTATCCAGCGCACTCAGGCTGCGGCTAATGCAGGCGGGCATCTGATTGCCAGCGGAGCGGGGACCGATCATCTGATCGCGACATCAGCCACGACCATTGATGATGTTATTGCTGCTTATGAAGAACAGTGCGAAGCGGTGGAAGTCACTGGCTCGCGCGTGATCTTGATGGCATCTCGTGCGCTGGCCGCAGTGGCCAAGTCGCCGGATGATTACGCCCGCGTTTATGGCCGTGTCCTTTCGGGTCTTAACCAGCCAGCTATCCTGCATTGGCTTGGTGAGATGTTTGATCCGGCCCTTGCGGGCTACTGGGGCTCAAGCGATCACACAGCGGCGATGGATACATGCCTGAATGTGATTGAAGCGAACGCCAGCAAGGTTGATGGTATCAAGATTTCTCTGCTTTCGGCAGAGAAGGAAATTTCCATGCGCCGCCGTCTGCCGGAAGGCGTGCGGATGTATACTGGTGATGACTTCAACTATCCTGAATTGATTGCAGGCGACGAGCAGGGTTATTCGCATGCGCTTTTAGGTATCTTCGACCCGATTGCTGAAGTGGCTGCACAGGCGTTATCTGCATTGGGAGAAGGGGATCATGAGCGTTACGATGCGGCTTTTGTGCCAACGGTCCCGCTTTCGCGCCATATCTTCAAAGCACCGACCCGTTTTTATAAAACCGGTGTCGTGTTCCTTGCCTATCTCAATAGCCACCAAGATCATTTCACAATGCTTGGTGGTCAGGAAAGTACACGCTCCACACTGCATCTTGCAGACATTGTGCGGCTTGCCAGCGATGCTGGACTGTTTGCTGATCCAGAACAGGCGGCTGCACGTGCACGCTCAGTCTTCGCGACACGGGGGATAGGGGTGTAATATGCTTCAGCGAGATATGCCGCCGGTCACTCGGCCTGTCATAGAGGAGGGCCTATCGCCAGACAGGCTCTCACTCAATACTGCCACGCTTCGTCCGCAATGGAATTTGCAGCAATGTGTTGATGGTTGCTTGCGTTATGGTTTTGGCGGGATTGCGCCTTGGCGCGATAAGATTCACGAAATCGGTCTTGATAATGCGGCGCGCATTATTCGCGAGAGCGGACTGCGGGTTTCTGGCCTTTGCCGGGGTGGCTGGTATACTGCGCAAGGCGCACTGACTGATAGCGTGATCGCTGATAACAAACGTGCCGTCGATGAAGCCGTTGCAATCAACGCTGATTGTCTTGTGATGGTAGTCGGAGGGCTTGCAGAAGGCTCCAAGGATATTGCTGCTTCTCGCGATATTGTCTCGGAAGGTTTAGCACGTACGTTAGAATATGCTCGCACTGTCGATATGCCCATTGCTATCGAGCCTCTACACCCGATGTATGCAGCGGATAGAGCTTGCGTAAATACCGTCAAACAGGCACTTGATATTTGCGATGCGCTTGGTAACGGTATCGGAGTTGCCGTCGATGTTTATCATGTCTGGTGGGACCCGGGATTGCTGCCACAGCTTAAACGCGCGGGTAAAGAACGTCTCCTTGCATTCCATCTTTGCGACTGGCTGGTCCCAACGCGTGACTTGTTGACAGATCGCGGCATGATGGGCGACGGCGTGATTGATCTGCGCGGATTACGAGCCGCAGTTGAAGCAGAAGGTTTCGATGCCCTCAATGAAATCGAGATATTCTCTGAATTGAATTGGTGGAAACGCGAGGCCGATGATGTGATGCAGATTATTGCAGATCGCGCGCGTGCCTGTTGCTAAAACCTGTCGTGGGAAGTGCAAATTGCTTTCTTTCGAAAGATTTACGGAGAGGAGTTAATATAGGTTTGAATCCGACGGTCTTACTGCATGATATGCTGAATGCGGCTCTAGCTGCAGCTGATCCCGCGCCGGGGTTAAAAGCGTCGTTGCCACCGCGTCCGAATGGGCGCGTTGTGGTCGTTGGAGCTGGCAAGGCAAGTGCTCGGATGGCCCAAGCTTTGGAAGAATTCTGGGGCCCATGTGAGGGGATAGTTGCCGTACCGCGTGGCACCGTGCTTTCTACACAAACCATTCGCCTCGTCGAAACATCTCATCCGGTTCCGGATGCGACGAGCTTGCAAGTAGCTCAAGAGATCATGGCGCTGCCTTCATCTTTGCAGGCTGGTGACACGCTGGTTGCACTGATTTCCGGTGGCGGTTCTGCGCTTTTGTCTTTGCCCTGCGCGGGCCTTAGCCTTGAAGAGAAGCAGGAAATCAACTGTGCGCTTTTGATGTCTGGTGCACCTATCCATGAGATGAACCTCGTGCGTCAGCAGTTTTCCGACATCAAAGGCGGCAAGCTTGCGGCGGCGGCTGGTGCTGCCGATGTGCTGACCTATCTGGTTAGCGACATTCCGGGTGATGATCCGTCCTTGATTGCGTCTGGACCCACAATTGAAACCCGTAGCGATCCTCTCGCGGCACGGGATGTGATTAATCGTCATGCGATGGTTTTACCGCCGAAAGCTCTCGCTTTGCTTGATGCGGAAATTGCGAAATCGGCAACGGAACGGAACGAGCCGCAGCAATATGGGCGGCGTATTGTAAAGATTGTTACCTCACCGCAAGCAGCACTTGAAGCGGCGGCTGAAGTTGCACGGCGTGCTGGCGTTATGCCTTGTGTCCTGGGCGATGCAATTGAAGGAGAAGCGCGTGAGGTTGGGCGTGTCATGGCGGCTATCGCGCTGCAAACCGTGCGCCATAGTCAACCGTTTGCGGCTCCCGTTGCTTATATTTCCGGCGGCGAAACGACTGTTACCGTCAAGGGGAATCCAGGCAAAGGCGGCCGGTGTAGCGAATATCTTCTCAGCTTTGCACTTGCGGCCAATGGCCAGAGCCAGATTTCTGCGATTGCTTGCGATACCGATGGGCGCGATGGTTCGGAGCATAATGCCGGTGCGATCTGGCATGGGGCCGAGCCATTGGATACGAAACTGGCGCGTATAGCACTAGACGCGCATGATGCTTGGAGCTTTTTTGACAAACATGGCGGATTGGTCGATACGGGCCCAACGCACACAAATGTGAATGATTTTCGGGTTACGCTGGTGCTTGGCAAAGCGCCGGTCACATAGAAAAGGCTTTAATGGGGGCGATGGAAGCACAAACACCGAAACCACCGCGCAAGCGCGACGCTGCCGATAGCAAGCGACGTATTTTGCGCGCAGCCTTGAATGAATTCGCAACACACGGTTTCGCGGGCGCCCGCGTGGACCGCATTGCAGAAGAGGCTGAAGTCAGCAAACCGATGATCTATGATTATTTTGGCGATAAGAACGCCCTCTATGCGGCGGCTCTGCGTGAAGCTTATGTCAAAATCCGTGAAGCGGAAAAGAAGCTGAGCCTTGATAAGCTTTCGCCAGATGATGCAGTGCGGGAGCTGGTGCGGTTCACTATGAACCATTTTCGGCGCAATCCTTGGTTCATTTCGATGCTAACGATTGAAAATATGCAGGGAGGTAAAACAATCCGAACGATGTCGGACATGCCCCGTATCCAGTCAGTTCTGGTTGATCGCGTCAGCGAATTGCTGGAGCGCGGTAAGCAATCCGGCGACTTTCGCAAAAAAATGAACCCGCGCGATTTTTACGTCTTCGTGGCGTCGCTTTGCTATTTTCCGATTTCCAATACCCATACGTTGCGTGCAGTGTTTGGCTTACCGATTGATAATGATTGGCTAGACCGTCGGTGCGAAGAGGCATCAGAAATGCTACTGAGCTATCTCAAGCGGGATGTGTGTCGTTAGATTGAAAATTGAGTTTCGCTGTAGAGTAGCTCCTGAACCTCGCGCAGATGCGCGAAGGCATGCTCTTCATCTATTGAGCCTGACTGTCGACTTAGCCCGATGACCAGTTCTGTATTTACTCCAGATGCTGAGCTACGGCATATCGGGATCATCACAAAACTTGTTTGGCTACTGGCGCCGATCATATCCGCTTCCGGGCGGCTTTGTGTTTTAAATGGCTCGTCAGTCAGAACAGTACTGCGGCGCAACTCCATTGCAAAAGTCTTAAAGGGCGTAAAACGCACACAATTGTAGTTGAACCCTACAAGCCATGGACCGATTTGCAGGTCAGCACCTAAAACGCCTGCAAAGCTCGTCTCGCCAGTCTGATCTCGCAGATAACGCACGAGTGCCAGAAGACGGTGCGCATCGATATCGATACACTGTGCTGTGAGTCCGATCTGTTGTGGAACTTTCCCCACCAGCAAATGCCCGTCTTCACTACGTATCAACCATGAAAGTCGTTCCAATTCGTTGATAGCCTCATAAGTCGAGCTAAGAGGCATATTGAGTGCGCGCGCTGTTTCATAGGCGGTGACGATCGGGCGCTCTGCTACAAGTGTCATGATATCGACAAGCCGTCGCGACGAATCCGTATAGGATTTGCTGACTGCTATTTCCGTGGATGGTTCTGCACGTCGTTTTGAATCCTTAGGCTCTGATCGCGAGCTACGCGCACGGCCAGCAGCATGAACGAGAGTATCGGCCGCATGCCAATCGACTTTTCTTTCTGCATGAAGATCGGCGCGGACAGATTCCGTCTCATGTCCGCGTGTCACGATGATCTGTAAATCTGCCTCCATGAGCCAAGGCACTTGTCGACCTGCGAGAATATCAAGCCCGGTCTGAAAGCTGATAGAGCCCATCGCCGCCGGATAGTCCAGGCCGCATAAAGGTACCTTTTCCGTGACAGCCATCTTGTACATCAAGTTCATCTCGCCGCCAGTATGAGCGGGGATTTCACCCCGCTTAAAGCCTTTATCGCAAAATGCTTTGAGCGAACCGATGCCTTGTAGGCCAGAGTCACACCACACACCATCCGGTACGCGATTGTGGCTGAGATGATTTTCCATCACATCATAGCCGCGCTCGGCCAGCCAATCGGTATATTCGATTGCTGTAATCCTGATATCTGGGAATTTTTCGAGCGTCGCGAGTGCTGCTTGCAGACGGATTGTGCACGGTGACGCGTCGCGCATACCGCACAGCATCACAATCTCGCCTCTGCCTTTGAGATGCTCGGCCAGCCATAAGGCACTGATGCGGCCGACAGTTTCATCCGACGCAGTGACAAAAGAAACGAGATTGCTCGCATCGCCACACGCCCGGTCTACACCAACGATTGGAATACCCACAGCCGCCGTTTCTGCAATAGCTTTGCTCAAACCTTCGTGGCTTTCGTTCACCGCACTCACGATACAAAGATCGACACTTTCATCACGCATTTGCTTGAGATGAGCTATCTGCCTAGCTGGATCATTTTGGGCATCGTATACAACCATACGTGAAACGACCTGGCTCTGGCGTTGCGAAGCCGCAATCAGACTTTGTTCTAGCGCACGCCGCCATGGGTGAGCGCGTGAGGCATTGGCAAAACCGAGGGTATACGGCGGTTCCTTTTTATATTGCTTAGTGTCAATGAGTTTGAGCAATACCCCTTCAAGATGTGCTTTTCGAGGGGCAATGGAACTTTTGGAACTTGACGCCAGCAAGGCATTGCCAGTCGATCTGTTGGCGCGAAGCGGGGCATAAAGCAGACGGGCTGAATAGGGGCCAAGTTTCACCACTCCTCTTCCAGTGCGCGAAAGCAGACCTTCGGCTATCATATCGCTGATTATCTTGTAGCCAGAAGATGTGGGGATATGTGTACGCTCTAAAAGCGCATCAATGCGTTGTGACGCTTCTGCCGAGTTAAAGCTGCAGAGTATGGCGCTTATGCGTTCAAAGCTTTTCACATCGGACCTTATCGACCTAAGTAAATTACACCTCTTTTCTCGTATACTGGAATATCCTTGGCGTGAAAACTAGACAATGCACTTGGTCCACACATAAACTACCAACCAGTAGGATATTTGCTTCTGGGAGGAATGCACATGACGCTAGAAAGCTGGAACCCGGCCACTGGAAAGCTGGTCGAAATTTACCCCTCGCATGATGTGGCCGAGATTGAGGCGCGTATCGCCATGTCCCACGAGACAGCGAAAAAATGGTCACGTGACGTTTCGATGCAGGAACGGACGGCGTTTCTGTTGCGTCTGGCGGATATTCTGGAGCAGCGCGCCGAGGATTACGCTCGCCTTATTACTACTGAGATGGGCAAGCCGATTGGTGAAGCTATTGCCGAGGTGAATAAAGCAGCAATGGGTGCACGCCACTTTGCGGAGAAGGGTCCCGAATATCTATCTGATGAGCCGATTGCAGGACTGAACGCTAGTGTTGTCTATCAGTCGCTGGGACCAATTTTCGCAATCATGCCGTGGAATTTGCCATTCTGGCAGGTATTGCGTTTTTTCATACCGACAGCTTTGGCCGGTAATACGGTTCTAGTGAAGCATTCCGACAGTGTGCAGGGTTGTGCGCGGGCGCTGGAACAGCTTGCGCTTGATGCCGGTGCGCCGGAGGGGCTGTATCTTAATTTGGCAGTGCGCCGTGATGCTGTAGCGGGAATAATCGCTGACCCACGTATCAAGGCGGCTACTGTGACCGGAAGCACGCAGGCGGGTTATTCGGTTGCCAAGGCGGCGGGCGAACATGGCAAGAAAGTTGTTCTGGAACTTGGCGGCTCCGATCCGTTTTTAGTTTTTGATGATGCCGATCTGTCCAAAGCCGTACCGATGGCGGTCTTGTCGCGCTTCTCCAACAACTCGCAGAGCTGTATCGCGGCAAAGCGCATTTTTGTTGCGGATGCAATTTACGATCAGTTTGAAAAAGCATTTGTTAAGGCGGTGAAGGCGCTTTCCGTTGGCGACCCTTTGGATCCTGCGAACAAGTTCGGCCCGCTTGCGCGTCCAAGCGTTGTTTCGGATACCGAACGTCAAGTCGCAGCGGCATTGGAGCAGGGCGGGAAGCTTTTGGCTGGTGGCGCGCGACTGGAGCGGGAAGGCAATTTCTATGCTCCAACGGTTATCGCCGGTCTGCCTCATGATGCGCCGATTGCACGCGAGGAATTCTTTGGCCCGGTCGCCCTTCTTTTTCACTTCAAAGACGAGAAAGAAGCGGTCGAACTGGCAAATGATAGCGATTACGGACTTGGCGCAACGATCTGGACCACGGATAGCATACGCGCAAACCGTGTTGCCCGCGCTGTTGAAGCTGGGGCAGTCTTTATTAACGACTTTGTTCGTTCAGACCCACGCATGCCATTTGGTGGAGTGAAGGCATCCGGCTTTGGCCGGGAACTGGGAGCTTTAGGCATAAGAGAATTGACAAACCCTAAGGTCGTCTTCGCCGAATAGTTTCGGATACAATAAAACGGGAATATGGGAATGCGCACCACATCGGATCAGAGATCCGCTGTGGCGGGAGGAGGCGTGCCTTTACTTAAGATGGAAGGCATTCGCAAATCATTCGGGCCGATCAAGGTTCTGGATGGTATAGATCTGACCTGCCATAGCGGCACATTGACAGCGATCTGCGGGGAAAACGGCGCGGGAAAATCCACGCTGATGCGGATTTTGAGTGGCGTTTTTGCACCGTCTGATGGTGAAATTCATATTGATGGAAGGCCAGTGGTGTTTACGCATCCGGCACAGGCGATGCGTGAAGGTGTGGCGATTATCCATCAGGAACTTAATCTTCTGCCCTATCGTACAATCGCGGACAATATTTTCCTTGGGCGCGAGCCGACACGTTTCGGTTTCATTGATCGCGCCAAGATGAACCGCGAGGCAAGCGTTATTCTGCATCGTTTGGGGTGCAATATCGACCCGAATACGGAATGCGGCAAGCTTTCCATTGCCGAGCAACAGCTTGTTGAAATCGCAAAAGCCTTATCGGAAAAGGCTCGAATATTGATTCTCGATGAGCCAACAGCGGCGCTCAATGAAGCAGAAACGCAAGCACTGTTCCGGCTTGTTTTCGAGTTGAAACAGTCGGGCGTGGCGCTTCTTTATATTTCGCATCGTATGGCCGAGATCAAAGCTCTGGCCGACACGATTACCATCATCAAAGATGGTCGCCAAGTTATAACGAAACGTGCCGCTGAACTCAGCATTGATGATGTAATCCAGTTGATGGTGGGGCGTGAGTTAACGGACTTTTTCCCCCCCGCTACAAGCAGTGAAAAGGGAGCGGTGCTCTACGATATCAAAGACGCTGGTCGTGAAAGTCTGAAAGATATTTCGTTGACTTTGCGTGCAGGTGAGATTGTCGGCATTGCGGGTCTTGAAGGCTGCGGCAAAACAGAGCTGGCTCGCGCTATGTCGGGAGAAGCGCCATTTACAAGCGGTGACGTGCGTTTGTGGGATGGCAAGCAAGGACCGCGCTCGCCCCGTGAGGCGGCAAGGCGTGGGATCGGGGCTATTCCGGAAGACCGAAAGGTGGAAGGTTTGGGCTTGCGGCAGTCGCTTCGCGACAATGCGGCGATTACCTTACGAGCACTGGGTGGCGGATTGTCGGGCGCGACGCGTGGTCCGCGTGCGACGCGTTTCATTGATACGCTACTCGACAAAGTAGAGGTGAAAGCTGCTGGCTATGACATGCCTGTTGGCCGGCTTTCGGGCGGCAATCAGCAAAAGGTTTTGTTTGCACGTTGGATGGCGATCAATCCGCGCGTCTGGATTGTCAACGAGCCGACCCGTGGCATTGATGTCGGTGCACGCGCTGCGATTTACGCGATGCTGCGGGCTTTCGCGGAAGAAGGCGGCGCGGTGGTTGTCGTCTCTTCTGACCTTATGGAAATCATCGGCCTGTCTGATCGCATTTGCGTAATGTCCGGTGGGCGCGTCACAGCCAATTTGCAGCGCGGTGCGAGTGAAGAAGAGATCATGCGCTATGCCGTCCATTAATATCCTTTCGCAATTCTCAATTTTGGGAGGGCGTAACTTGAGTCCCAAAACAGTGTCTACTTCAGCTAAGCGACATGCGATCCCGTTGGCGTTGACTGGCGTGTCGCTGCTGGTTTATGTCGGGGTCGCCCTTGCAACCGGCCAATATGCACAAGTGACCTTCGCTGGGATCACGGGTCTGTTGGAACGCATGGTTGCGCTTGGTCTGGTGGCTATCGGGCAGGCGGTTGTCATCTCTAGTGGCGCAATTGACCTTTCGGTTGCTAATCTCGTCAGCGTTTGCGCCGTGCTGGCGGGTTATTTTATGCAGAATGAGCCAGCCAATATAACCCACGCGATCTTGATTGTGGTGCTAGTTGCGGCTGCGGTTGGGGCACTGAATGGAATTCTGATTTCATACCTCAATGTTAACCCGCTAATTGCTACATTAGGCATCAGCCTCGCATTGCAGGGTATGCTGGGCGTCTCTTACAGCTCGCTACAAGGAGCGGTGCCGAGATCATTCCAGCAATTTGCCTATGGTTCTCTGAGCGGCTATTCCTTTTCGGTTATGGCTATGTTTGCCATCGCATTTTTGACCGCGATTGCGCTCAATCACACGCGTCTTGGCAGTTCGCTCTACGCTGTTGGCGGTAATCAGCAAGCGGCATGGTTGGCGGGTATCCGCAACCGCCGCGTCACCATTCTCGTATTCAGCTTTTCAGGTGTCATGTGTGCGATTGCAGGCCTTTATCTTGCAAGCCGTCTTGGCGTAGGAACACCGTGGATCGGTCGTGACGGGAATTACGATCTCGATTCCATCGCGGCTGTTGTCATTGGCGGCACACTGCTTGCGGGTGGTCGCGGCAGCATTGTCGGGACGCTGGCCGGTGTCTTTGTTTTCGCAACCACTGACGCGGTCTTCAACATGCTTCAGATCGATCCGTTTCTTAGTCAGGTCTTCCGCGGCTTGATCGTTGTGGCAGCTGTGGGCTGCTACACCTTCCGCAACAAGGGAGAAACGGCATGATGCGCGTTCTCAGATCAAATCCGGCTTTGCCGCTGTTGATCGTGATCCTTGGTATCATGGTCTATCTCAGCCCGCTTTATTCGACAGCACCGGGCATGATGGGTTTTCTTCAACGCGCAGCACCGCTCGTCATCCTCACCTGCGGCACGTCTTTCGTGTTGATTTCCGGTGGGTTCGATCTCTCCACCGGCTCGCTTATTACGCTGGTCGTCATTGGCTGTGCGATGATCACACAAGGCGATCCGTCCACCATGGCGCTGGCAATCGCATTGGTCAGCGGTATCGGTTTGCTGGTTGGGCTGGTCAATGGATTTGTCGTTACGAAGCTCAAGGTGCCGTCGATCATCGCAACGCTTGGTAGCCTTCTTTCGTTGAAAGGGTTGGCGATGATCTGGGCAGGCGGTGCACCATCGAGCAGTCTGCCTGATAACCTGCGCTTTCTTGGCCGTAGTCGCATTCATGATGTGCCGCTGTTAGACGGTCTGCCGATTGCGGTCATAGTCCTGGTGGTCGTGATTGCTCTCACCTATTGGCTTCTGCATCGCACGAATTTTGGTCGCATGGTGTTTATGCTGGGGGATAATCCAAAAGCCGCCGCCCTTGCCGGTGTGTCCACGCGTACTGTTCGTATCGGCTGCTTCGTGGTCTCGGCTTTGTTGGCTGTTATTGCAGGGCTGCTGCTCGGTGGTTATTCGGGCGTTTCCGTTGATGTCGGGGCGGAATATCCACTTCAGGCTATAGCTGCTGCAGTGATTGGCGGCGTTGTGCTTATGGGTGGACGCGGCAATATCGCAGGTGCCGTCTGCGGTGCGCTCGCCCTCTACGCAATTTTCACCGTTCTCAACCTGCTTGGTATGCCGCAACCCGTCCGGCTGGCTGTGCAGGGACTGATACTAATAGCCGCCGCAGCTTTTACCGAGAGGCGGTGAGACGACGACCGAACAAATTTTCGAAGCGAGGAGGATTGCTTTGGAAGTGATCAAGCAACCAGTACATGTTTCAATGGGAGGAGTACATGTTGTCTATGGCCGTAATAAAAATTGGTATGATTGCAAGCGTTTCCGCTTCACTGGCCTTAGGTCTTGCCAGCACGGCACTGGCGCAGGTCGCAGGCGGCGACGCCGCCAAGGAACTGGCAGAGCAAATCAAGTTGATGCAAACGACGCCCAACGGCCCGGCTGATAAGCCATGGGAACAGTGGTTTGGGTCCGAAATGAAGGATAGCAATGCCTATGCAAAGAAAGGTCCTTACCGGCTTTGCTTCTCTAATGCAGGTGTGGGAAATGCATGGCGCGTAACGGGTTTGACCACGATGCAGGCTGAAGTCGATATGCATCCTGATCTCATTTCCAAGTTTGAATATGCGGATGCGCAGGGCAAAGACGACAAGCAGATTTCCGATATTCAGTCGTTCTTGAATAGCGGCAATTGCGATGCGCTGATTGTCTCGCCCAACACCTCGGCGGCACTGACGCCAGTGGTGGAAGAAGCTTGCAAAAAGCTGCCGGTGATAACCTTTGACCGATCTGTCAACACAACTTGCCCTGTGACTGCTGTGCGCTCTATTGGCGGTTATGCGTGGGGTAAGGCTGCTGCTGATTATATCGTCGAGAACATTCCAAAGGGTGGCAAGGTGCTTGTTCTGCGTACTGCCCCGGGACTTGATATTTTTGAAACGCGCTGGGCTGCGGCTGAGCAGACTTTTAATGATGCGGGCGTTGAAATCGTAGGCACTGAGTTTGTCGGCGGCGATCGCGCCAAGACCAAGGCAACCGTGGTCGATTATCTGAGTCGCAACGGCAAGATTGACGCGGTCTGGGTTGATCTTGGTGTGGTTTCTGTTGCGGTAGCTGAAGCCTTCGAAGACCTTGGCGTGGACTATCCGGTCATTACGGGTGAAGACGAGCAGGATTATCTGCAAGCTTGGCAGAAAAAGGGTTTCAAGGGAATTGCTCCGACATATCCGGCTTTCCAGTGGCGTACGGCTGTTCTGGCTGCGCTGAACGTCTTGCAGGGTGAGCCGGTGCCATCGCCTGAGTGGATATTGCCCCAGCCCGTTATCACGCAGGCCGACCTTTCAAAATATACCAACGAAAAGCTGCCGCCCCTGCATTTCGCGACATGCGGTTGTGAAAGCATGCCCGGCTATCCAGAGCGCTGGGGAGGCAAAAAGTGAGATTTTCCATACCCTCAAAGATTGATTACCTGATCCTCGGAGGCGGTTCCGCGGGCTGCGCACTTGCCGCGCGGCTTTCGGAAGACGCAGATTTCAATATCGTGCTTATTGAGGCCGGGCGTGATTTGCGCAAGGCCACTATGCCCGATAATATTCGCTCGCGTTACCCCGGTCTTGCTTATCTGGATCCGAATAATATTTGGACGGCATTAAAGGCGGTTTATGGTTGTGCCAGGAACGGGACGCCAAACGCATCAGCCAGAACATATGAACAAGCACGAGTGCTTGGGGGCGGTTCAGCGATCAATGCCATGGTTGCCAACCGCGGTTCACCCGAGGACTATGATGAGTGGGGTGCACTTGGCGCGGAAGGGTGGAGTGGCGAGATTGCCCTGAAATACTTCAGGAAAATCGAACGTGACGTTGATTTCGATAATGAATATCACGGTCAGCAAGGCCCGATTGTTGTGCGGCGTTTACCGAATGACAAGATTTCACCATTCGTTTCTGCAGTGAAAGAAACATTGCACGCACAAGGGCAGCCGGTATTGCCAGATCAAAACGGCAAGTGGCAAGATGGCATCTTCCCCGCCGCTATCGCTGTCAGCGATGATGGCGAACGCATTCCTGCATCGATTGCCTATTTGACGGAAGAAGTGCGTCGCCGTCCCAATCTGACAATCGTGACAGATGCTTTCGTTCGAGTTCTGCATTTCCTCGATAAGCGCGTTATCGGGGCAGAGATTGAACGATCCGGAAAGCGTGAAGTTCTGTTCGCCAATGAAACCATTGTCGCGATGGGTGGTATCCATTCGGCGGCTTTGTTGCTTCGCAGTGGGATCGGGCCACAAGACGAATTAAAGCCGCTTGGCATTGAGGTGCGCAATCATCTCCCCGGGGTCGGCAAAAACCTGATGGAACATCCCATGATTGCTGTTTCAACCTATTTGCCGGCTCAATCGCGTATGCGCGATATGAACGAGCATCACGATCAGGCGCTTTTGCGCTGGACGTCAAGCATCCCCAATGCCCCGACAGGTGATATGCATTTTGCGATCATTGGACGCACAGCATGGCACAAGATTGGGCAGCGGATTGGTTCTATACTGATCTGGGTGAACAAGCCTTATTCGCGTGGTGAATTGACACTGCGTTCCGCAGATCCAGCGGATGAACCTCTTGTTGATTTTCGGTTGCTTTCTGATGGGCGTGATCTTGATCGACTCAAGGAAGGTTTCCGCCGTGCGGCAGATATTATGTCCGACAAGAACATGCATAAAGTATGCGGACCAGTGTTCCCGACCAGCTATTCCGAGCGGGTTAAGAAGGTTTCGGCACCTGGTTTGTGGAACGCTGTTCAGCTACAAATGTTGAGCACGTTGCTTGACTATGCTGGGCAATTTCGCAGCCTGATCGTACATACAATCATCACATTAGGTATTAACCTCGACAAGCTGCTTGCCTGTGACGAGGGTTTGACGGATTTCATCAGCAACTCGGTCACTGGCGTATGGCATGCGTCGGGTACCTGTCGTATGGGGGCTGCTACCGATCCAATGGCAGTGACCGATAGTGCGGGACGGGTATACGGAGTGTCGGGGCTAAGAGTATGCGACTCGTCGATCATGCCAAGCATCCCACGTGCCAACACGAATATGCCGACGTTGATGCTTGCGGAACGTATGGCTGATATTATTCGCGAAGCCCAGGTGCGCTCATAGCTCCGCTCGCCCATGAGTAGTCACCAAGTCCTGCAGTTTTGCGTAACGCAAAGGAATATAGTCGGCCGCTTGCTGCTCAATGTAGCAAGCGGTTGCGTTTCTATCCAGAGGCTATCAAATTAACCGCATCTAGGGCGATTGGATGTATCTCTTCGGCACCGTGTACCCTTAACTTGGTGTTGTCACGTTAAGTTTCTCTGGCCGGAAAGGCCAGGGGCTCGTAGATATTCAGGCGAAACAGGCCGCAATTTTCC
>NZ_JBHEEO010000017.1:0-89804 GCF_041929965.1 Brucella oryzae
AGAGTAGGTCGCTGCCAGGTCTGCAAAGCACACAAATCAAAATCATCTTCTCAAATCCATACAAAACAGACATTCAACGCGATAATCGCGAAAAAATACCAAACCGGTTCAAAATAAACACCCTGGCGCGGGGTGGAGCAGCCCGGTAGCTCGTCAGGCTCATAACCTGAAGGCCGCAGGTTCAAATCCTGCCCCCGCAACCACTGATAACGATAAACCCGTAGCACCGCTGCGGGTTTTGTGTTTTAACCGCCCCAAAACTTCCCAATGCACAAAACAGCGACACTAGGTATCAGCTTTTACGTCCGCCACAAGCGGTGCGTTCGGAGCTAGTGCATTGCTTGGAGGGGCTGCCTCTGTCGATTGCGACACGCAAGCTGCCTCCCCTTGAAGCTCGTGAGCATCGACGCGCATAGAAGAGTTCTTTTTCCACCCTCCGTGGAAATAGAGGATTGTCGCCATCAGCAAGGTTGACACCATTGCGGTTGGAAAGCTCAGCCAGAGCGCATCGGAACCAAGCTGTTGGCGCAGACCGACGGCGACGCCGAGACGTACCGGATACA
This sequence comes from Brucella oryzae, assembly GCF_041929965.1. Taxonomy (NCBI): domain Bacteria; kingdom Pseudomonadati; phylum Pseudomonadota; class Alphaproteobacteria; order Hyphomicrobiales; family Brucellaceae; genus Brucella; species Brucella oryzae. The sequence continues at coordinate 564 of NZ_JBHEEO010000017.1, forward strand.
TGGAAACGAAGAGAATGATGAGCGGCCAGATAACCTGACCGTTTGCTCTTACAGTTCCGAAAAGAACCATCGATACGCCGAAGGCGATGAAGCCCCAGGTCGCGATTTGGCCTATATGCTGGCCGATTGGGATCGCCGCGCTGTCTGCGCCGAGAAATATCTCCATGGCTTGCCGATCAGCGAGAAGCAGCAACACAACAAGTGCTCCCGTCATCAGTACCGCGTAAATGGCGCCGATGCGGGTTATTGAACCCACGCGGTCCCATTTTCCCGCTCCGATATTCTGGGCGGCCATAGCGCTCACAGCGGCGCCTAACGCCATTGCCGGCATCTGGACATAGGTCCAGAGCTGTTGCGTGGCGCCGAAGGCGGCCGTGGTGTCGACCCCCTCCTGATTGACGAGCCGCATCATGGTCAGCATTGAACTTGAGACCACGATCATCTGGATGCCCATCGGCAATCCTTTGGTGAAGATCAGCCGCAGTAATTCCTTGTCAGGAACAAGAAGCCACAACTCCTTGCCGCGCAGACGCAACGGAAGATCGCGGTGATAGATGTAATAAAGCATCGATAGGAGGCTTATATAATTGGCGGTGGCCGTCGCCAACGCCGATCCGGCGATGCCCAGCGCGGGCAGCGGGCCCCATCCCAGAATGAAAAGGGGATTGAGTGCGATATCCAATATGACGGCCATTCCCATGAATATGAGCGGGGTGATGGCGTCACCACCACCGCGCAAAGCCATCATCAAGATCGTCTGCATCAGGATGGCCGGCATAGCCAGAAACGTGACTTGCAGGAATGCACGGGCCAGCGGCTCGATTGTTTCAGGTGTCCCCAGCAGTTCCAGCACTTTAGGGGCGAGCATCCAGCCGATGATGGCGACGACGATGCTGAGCGGTACGAAAGTGCCGACCGTGGTGCCTGCTATCGTGCGCGCCGCCTCTATATCGCGTCGTCCAAACGCCTGTCCGATCAGGATTGTCGATGCCATGCCGAAGCCGAAGACGAAAGCCGTCAGCAGAAACATCACCAGATTGCCGTTTGTCGTTGCCGCAAGTGCATTCTCGCCAAGCAAATGTCCGATCCAGATCGTGTCGATCGACCCGTTCGCCGATTGCAGTATCGATGAGCCAAGCGTCGGCAACGCAAAGAGCAGTAAAGCCTGATTGATCGGGGCGGTCGTCAGGTCGATGCTCTGTTTCATAAGACCTCGTGATCGGAATGATGGGGTCGTGAAGTAATTGGTTAAATAAACTCTGGGAAATCAGGGGCGATAACCCGCTCTACTGATGCGCGATGTTGGCAGTTTGTGTGCTGCGCGTAAAGTCACGGAAAAGAGTGTGGTATGTGATGCAAAGCCTGGGTGAGGCCCTTTTAAACCATTCCCACTACTCAAAAGATTGCTAATATAGCCTAGTAAGCATGGAGGGGCTCTATCCATGAAAGGTCCGGCAGATAAATCGCCGCCTGGCGTCGGTGAAAACAACGGTAATTCGTACCCTGCCGACGGGGCGCGTCAGCCGTCACAACAAAAGCCGGGCGACAACGCTCCCATAGGTGCGGAACAGCTTGATTGGCTCGTCGCGATGATCAATCACGTACCGGATTTCATCTACGCCAAGGACTTGCAGGGCCGGTTCCTGTTTGCCAATGAAGCGGTGGTTCGCAATAACGGCCTTTCGGACATCAAGGAACTGATTGGACTGACTGACTTCGATGTTCACGGCGAAGCTGCCATCATTGCTCGCATTTCCGAGATTGAAAGGCAGGTAATGGAGAGCGGTCAGCCGGATCTCGGCTACGAAGAGCGTGCCATGCGCGGCGGAGCCGATCGCTGGCTCATGATCTCGCGGGTGCCTTTACGGGATAGAAGCGGCAATATCATCGGCGTTGTAGGTGTTTCCCGCGACATTTCCGTCAAGAAAAGAGCTGAACGCTTCATGCAGGTCCAGGCCCGTATTCTGGAGATGACGGTGAGCGCGGTTGCCATACCGGAATTTGTCGACCAGTTGACCCGGTTGTCGGGTGGGCTTGCGGCTGGTGTTCATTGCGTTGCCGTCGTTACCGGCCAGACGAGCGACGATATTGTCATTTCTGCGCCGTCGTTTCAATCCCTGGCGGGCAATCTGAGAGATTGGCCTGAACTCTTATCTGTGACACGCTTTGAGGCGGCGCTGAAAGCTCTCGTTCCCGATAGTCAGGCGATATTCGCCATGGAGATTCCGTCTGCCAACGGTGAGGGGCATGGTGTTCTGGGCTTCGTGGTGGATGAAGAGGCTTCGGATGATCGCGGCCTTCGTGAGTTTTTGACCACTGCCGCCGGAATGGCGGGCATCGCCATTGACCGGCGCATCGCCGACGAGCGCATCCGTTATCTGGCTGAGCACGATACGTTGACGGGACTGGCGAACAGGGCCTTTCTGGAACGAAAGCTTGAACAAATTCTCGAACAGGCGGCTGCCCGTTCTCAGCGGGTGGCTGTCGGCTTTCTCGATCTGGATCAGTTCAAGCCGGTCAACGATACGCTCGGCCATGCAGCCGGAGACAAGCTCCTGCAGCAGGTTGCCGGACGGATTTCACTTTTGCTGCGCGATGGTGAACTTGCCGGTCGCATGGGCGGGGATGAATTCATTTTGGTTTTGCAGGCAGATGACGGCGATTTCTGTTCGCGGCTGGATGAGATCAGACGGAAGATCAGTGAACCTGTCCAACTGGACGGAGCATATCTGGAAGTCACCTGCAGCATCGGTGTCGCCTGCTTCCCGAGACATGGTCAATTGGCTGCGGAACTGTTAGCGGCCGCGGATACTGCCATGTATGATGCAAAGGCGAAGGGGCGCAACAGTGTCAGCATCTATTCCGGTGAAATGTCGCGCAGCCTTGCCACAGGCGGAAGCGAACAATCATAGCTATTGCGGATGTTCAGCTGATCCTGGCCTTGACGAAGACGTCATAGCGCGTGCTTTTACCGATTATCTGATGGGACGGTTTACGCAATCCGGGCATCGGATCGGCACGCAATGGCCATTTTAGCACCACGCGATTCTGCGCGGCCTCCAGTGCTGCCAGCATCAATTTTTCAGCATCCGGATCGGTGCCGACGATCTCGCGGATCTGCCGCATTTCTTTCTTGACGAGCGCGCTGTTGCCGCGCGGTGGGTGCATCGGATCAACCAGCACGACTTGCGGCTTCAGTTCGGGCAGGAGTTGGCAGGAATCACCGTGCAGAAGCGTCATGCGCGCGACAGTCTCGGCGTAGCGGCCGCCTTCTGCGGCGGCGCGTGCCAGCCCTTCGGCAAGAAGACCGTGCATCTTTTCTGAGCGTTCGATCAACGTCACATTCGCCCCGAGAGAGGCCAGCAGGAAGGCATCGCGCCCGAGACCTGCTGTTGCATCCACGATTTCCGGTGTGACATCGCGCGTCAAACCGGCGGCCTTGGCGAGAGCCTGTCCGCGTCCTTCACCGGAGCGAAACCGGTGGCCGACAGCGCCTCCGACGAAATCAACGACCAGTTCCGATGTATCTATCTTCTGCGACATGGAGGCTCTCAGAACGGGCAGGGTGCGATAAAGGTCACGGCGCGACCGTCGGGATGGCGGAAAGCAAGTTCTTCTGCATGGAGCAACAGACGGCCTGCGGCAGCACGTGCTTCGCCTTCGGCGTAGAATTCGTCACCGAGGATCACATGACCGAGTGCTTTCATGTGCACGCGCAGTTGGTGTGTGCGGCCTGTGAGCGGAAAGAGCCGCAGCCGGGTTGTGTTTTCATGCCTGTCCATAACCTGCCAGCGTGTCTGTGCGGGCTTGCCATGATCGTGATCGACACGATGGCGTGGCTTGTTGTGGAGGTCTATCGCCAACGGCAGATCGATCAGCCCTTCGTCACCTTCGACACGCCCCCAGACCACCGCGACGTAGGACTTTTCCGTCGTCCGTGCCTCGAACTGCGAGGCGATGGCCGCATGCGCCTTGCGGTTGAGCGACATCAGCACAAGGCCGGACGTGTCCTTGTCGAGACGGTTGATCATCTGCGCTTGCGGAAACTGTTCCTGAACGCGCGTTGCAAGACTGTCCGACAGTGCCGGGTGACGCCCCGGCACGGACAGCAAGCCGCTTGGCTTGTCCAGCACGAGAAAGCCTGCATCGCGATGGAGGATCGAGACATAGGGTTCGAGCGGCGGGTTATAGATGGGGGCAACGTCGGATAACACAGTCATGATACGCTTCTAGCATGGTTTGCGCGGTGCGGAGAAGCGTGCGCTCAATTCTGCAACGGTAAAGGACCGACCATATTCACCAAATGGCTGACTGTTCATGCAGGGAAAACATATGGCGGAGAGGGAGGGATTCGAACCCCCGATGGAGTTGCCCCCATGCCGCATTTCGAGTGCGGTGCTTTCAACCACTCAGCCACCTCTCCGCGTTATGCAGCACTGTAAAACGACCCTTGAAGAATCGCACAGTAACGAGCATCAAAAAGCGAATGCCGAGCGTGCAGCGGCTCAATAACGGGCCAGCGCCGATTAGACAAGAGCTAATTTGCATTCCGTTGTGAAAATTCTTGACTTTTCTGCCGCTTCACACCTATAAGCACCAGACCTTAGGCGTGGGGTAATCCGCGCCTATTGTTTTGATTGCAGATTTCGGGCGTTTCCGGGCTGCTATCAAGGGCCAAAAAGCCCGCTCATCAACCGACTGATAAAAAGACGGCCCATCACTTCGACGCCAATGTCGTGGAAATGAGAGCCGGACCGAACAACCGAAAGGACAACAAATGTTCGCAGTCATCAAGACCGGTGGCAAGCAGTACCGCGTTGCCGCAAACGACCTCATCAAGGTCGAAAAAGTTGCCGGCGAAGCCGGTGACATCGTAGAATTCGCAGAAGTCCTGATGGTCGGCTCGACCATTGGCGCCCCGACCGTTGCCGGTGCTCTCGTCACCGCCGAAGTCGTCGAACAGGGCCGTGCCCGCAAGGTCATCGCGTTCAAGAAGCGTCGCCGTCAGAACTCGAAGCGCACCCGCGGTCATCGTCAGGAACTGACGACCATCCGTATCTCGGAGATCCTCACCGACGGTGCAAAGCCTTCCAAGAAGGCCGCCGAGAAGAAGGCTCCGAAGGCAGACGCCGCTGAAGGCGAAGCCGCAAAGCCGAAGAAGGCAGCGCCCAAGAAGGCTGCAGCCAAGGCCGCAACGGCTGAGTAAACAGAGAGATTAAAGGAGAACACCAATGGCACACAAAAAAGCTGGCGGTTCCTCGCGTAACGGTCGCGATTCAGAATCCAAACGCCTTGGCGTGAAGAAGTTCGGCGGCGAAGCTGTGCTCGCCGGCAACATCATCGTGCGCCAACGCGGCACGAAGTGGCATCCGGGCGCCAATGTCGGCCTCGGCAAGGACCACACGATTTTTGCAACCACGAACGGTTCCGTATCTTTCCGTACGAAAGCCAACGGCCGCACGTACGTATCGGTAGACCCGATCGCGGAAGCAGCAGAGTAAGCCGGGCCTCTTAAAACCACCGGCGTCCCATCGGACCCGGTGTATATGGCAGCCTAGCCAAAAGATCGAAGGGAAGATGGGACCACCATCTTCCCTTTTTGCATTTGAGCGCATCCCGAAAAGTGCGAAGCGGTTTTCGGATAAGATGTGCGTAAAAATGAAACGCTCTGGAGGTACGAAAAATGGTTGTCGAAATTCTGGAAGAAGATTGTTACGACGCAAGTAGCGGCGAAAGAAGAGACAGTTACACCGATCTGTCGCCCGGATTGGTCCCCGATTTGAGCCCCGATATGGCTTACGAATTGGACTGTCCTGTCCTCGTCACTGAAAGGCTGGTCCTGCGCCCGCCGCATGTCGAAGACGTGGATGCGATTTCCTATCTTGCCAATAACGCCCGCGTCTCCGGTATGCTTGCCCGCATGCCGCATCCATACACGCGTGAAAATGCGGTCGATTTTGTCGAGCGCGTGCGAAAAGGCGAGATGGGCAATTGCATCTACGCCATTACGCAAGCGGAAACCGGCATCTTTATGGGTTGCTGCGGCATTCATGCGCATAAGCACGGCGAGGGACTGGAAATCGGCTATTGGCTTGGTGAACCCTATTGGGGACACGGCTTTGCCACCGAGGCCGCGCACGCGCTGATCGACCTCGCCTTCCGTGCAACGGAAATTGAGCGGCTGCATGTCTCGTGTCGCGCCAGCAATGGCGGTTCGCGTCGGGTGATTCACAAGTGCGGCTTCCAGTTCAGCAGCATGGGCATGGCGGACTCGCTTGCCGCAGGCAATGTGCCGGTCGAGCGCTATGTCCTTGATCGCCGCACCTGGATCGGGCTGAGAAGCTGGCAGTCGTAAGATAACAATGGTCCTGCGGTTTTGAGATAGACCGCAGGACCGGTAATGATGGGGAATGAAATGATGGATAGTCAGACAATCGCACGCGATAAGATCGTGGTGCGTGCGCTCGAAAAGGGCGATCTGCATCGCTATCGGGCTATAAGATTAAGCGCTTTGCAACTTGCGCCGATGGCCTTCGGTTCGAGTTTTGAAGAAGAAAACGCCTATTCGGACAGCGTGTTCGCGCGTCGTCTGGAGCAGGTGGACGGCAATGCGGTTTTCGGTGCCTTTGACGGTGAAAACCTGTTGGGAACGGCAGGCGTGTTCCGCCATGATCGCAAGTCCGAGCGCCATCGCGGCACGCTCTGGGGTGTCTATGTTGCCCCCGAAGCGCGCGGGCTGGAACTCGGCAAGGCGCTCGTGGCCAAGGTCATCGAGCACGCTGCAAGGCAGGTCATCATTCTGGATGCCAAGGTGGTGGCCACGAACGAAGCCGCCAAACGCGTTTATTATGCGCTTGGTTTCAAGACTTACGGTGTTGAACCCAAGTCGCTTTATGTTCAGGGCCAGTATCTGGATCAGGAATTGATCTATATCGATTTCACCGATCCTGAATGGAAAGACAAACTCGGATGAAATCTGGCCTTCTCGACTGTTTGCAGGAGGCCGCTTTTGCTGTAATTGCAACACACCACATGCGGGCACAGGCCCGCATGTAACAATATTCAGGGCGTCTGCCGCCCAAAAGCCCGCCAGAGTGTGGGCATCCAAGAAGGTTACGTTCAGATGAAGTTTCTCGATCAGGCAAAGATCTACATCCGCTCCGGCAATGGCGGCGCGGGGGCGGTTTCGTTCCGCCGCGAGAAATTTCTCGAATTCGGCGGTCCCGATGGCGGTGATGGTGGACGCGGCGGCGATGTCTGGGTTGAGGCTGTAAATGGTCTCAACACGCTGATCGATTATCGCTATCAGCAGCATTTCCGGGCCAAGACCGGCATGCATGGCATGGGCCGCAACATGACGGGCGGCAAGGGCGACGACGTTATTCTCAAGGTGCCGGTCGGCACGCAGATCTTCGAGGAAGACGACGAAACGCTGATCTGCGATATCACCGAAATCGGCCAGCGCTACCGGCTGGCCAAGGGCGGCAATGGTGGCTTCGGCAATCTGCATTTCACGACCTCGACCAATCGCGCGCCGCGCCGCGCCAATCCCGGACAGGAAGGCATCGAGCGCACCATCTGGCTGCGCCTGAAGTTGATCGCCGATGCTGGTCTGGTCGGTCTGCCCAATGCCGGAAAATCCACCTTCCTTGCAAGTGTGACAGCTGCCAAGCCGAAGATTGCCGATTATCCGTTCACCACGCTGCATCCCAATCTGGGCGTCGCCCGCGTGGATGGCCGCGAATTCGTCATCGCCGATATTCCGGGCTTGATCGAAGGTGCGAGTGAAGGCGTCGGTCTCGGCGACCGTTTCCTCGGCCATGTCGAGCGCACGCGCGTTCTGCTGCATCTGGTTTCGGCGCAGGAAGAAGATGTCGCCAAGGCCTATCAGGTCATTCGTGGTGAGCTTGAGGCCTATGAACACGGGCTTGCCGACAAGCCGGAAATCGTTGCGCTGTCGCAGATTGATACGCTCGACCCGGAAGCGCGCAAGGCCAAGGTCAAGGCGCTGAAAAAGGCCTGCGGGCGCGAGCCGCTGCTGCTTTCAGCCGTCAGCCATGAAGGCCTGAACGATGCCTTGCGCCAACTCGCAAGTGTCATCGACCGGAGCCGGGCGGCAGAGGCCGGTACGGCAGAAGCCGACGAATAAAATTGGATGCGGCGAGGGGAATGAAGCATGCTGAAGAAACTGAAAGATTATCGCCGCATCGTTGTCAAAATCGGGTCCGCCCTTCTGGTGGATCGCGCAACCGGTTTGAAACGCGACTGGCTGGAAAGTCTCGGACAGGATATCGCAGTGCTTCATCATGCGGGCGTTGAAGTGCTGGTGGTTTCGTCCGGCGCCATTGCACTCGGGCGCACGGTTCTGGGCCTGCCGAAAAAGGCGCTGAAGCTTGAGGAAAGTCAGGCTGCTGCCGCCGCAGGCCAGATCGCGCTCGCCAAGGCCTATGCCGATGTGCTGGGCGGTCATTCCATCCGTTCCGGCCAGATTCTCGTCACGCTTTCCGATACCGAGGAGCGCCGCCGCTATCTCAATGCGCGGGCGACCATCGAGACGCTGTTGAAGCTGAAGGCGGTGCCGGTCATCAACGAAAATGACACGGTGGCGACCACCGAAATCCGTTATGGTGACAATGATCGTCTGGCTGCACGTGTGGCGACCATGATGGGCGCGGACCTGCTTGTCCTGCTGTCGGATATTGACGGGCTTTATACGGCCCCGCCCCACAAGAACCCGGACGCCGAGTTTCTGCCGCTGGTCGAAACCATCACCCCGCAGATCGAGGCCATGGCGGGAGCGGCGGCGTCGGAACTGTCGCGCGGCGGCATGAAGACAAAGCTCGACGCAGGCAAGATCGCCAATGCGGCCGGGACCGCGATGATTATCACTTCGGGCACGCGTTTCGGCCCGCTTTCGGCAATCGATCGCGGTGAACGCGCGACACTGTTTGAACCGGCGCGTGCGCCGGTCAATGCCTGGAAAACCTGGATTTCCGGCAATCTTGAACCGGCTGGTCGTTTGACGGTGGATGCCGGTGCGGCCAGGGCACTGAAATCCGGAAAGTCGCTTTTGCCCGCAGGCGTCAGGGAAATCGACGGCCAGTTCGAGCGCGGCGATACGGTTGCGGTAATCAATGAGGACGGACGCGAAATCGCGCGCGGACTGATCGCTTATGATGCCGAGGATGCGCGCAAGATCGCAGGCCATAAAAGCGATGAGATCAGTGAAATTCTTGGCTATGATGCTCGCGCGGCGATGATCCATCGCAACGATCTGGTTGTGCGTGCTGCCAGCAATGCAGAAGTCGCATAGGGGAGATGGGATGCTGACCAAGGCAGAAACGGTAAACGATATTGCTGCAGTCATGGCGGAAGTGGGCCGCAAGGCGCGCGCTGCCGCAGCCCCTCTTTCCATCGCTACCACTGAACAGAAGAACAAGGCGCTGATGGCTGCCGCCGATGCGCTGCTTGAAGCACGCGGCGATATTCTGGAAGCCAACAGGCTTGATCTGGCCAATGCGGAAAAGAACGGCATGGCACCATCCTTCATTGACCGGCTGACGCTCGATGACAGCCGGATCAATGCGATTGCTGACGGTATCCGCGCCATTGCCGCCCTGCCTGATCCGGTGGGTGAAGTGATTGCCGAATGGGACCGTCCGAACGGGCTTCATATCGAGCGCGTGCGCACGCCGCTCGGTGTGATCGGCGTCATTTACGAAAGCCGTCCCAATGTGACCGCCGATGCCGGTGCGTTGTGCCTCAAGGCAGGCAATGCCGTCATCCTGCGCGGCGGCTCGGACTCGGCGCATTCGTCGGCCGCCATTCATAAAGCACTGGTCAGGGGGCTTGAAGCGGCCAATCTGCCAGCCGATGCGATCCAGATCGTGCCGGTGACAGACCGCGCCGCTGTCGGCGAAATGCTGAAAGGTCTTGGCGGCGCGATTGACGTGATCGTGCCGCGCGGCGGCAAAAGTCTTGTCGCGCGCGTCCAGTCGGAAGCGCGGGTGCCGGTCTTCGCGCATCTGGAAGGCATCTGCCATCTTTATATCGACAAGTCGGCCGATCTCGACATGGCGCGCAGGATTGCGCTCGACGCCAAGATGCGGCGCACCGGCATTTGCGGGGCTGCGGAAACGCTGCTGGTGGATCGCGCCGCGGCTTCGACGCATCTGACGCCGATCCTTGGAGATCTTGCTGCCAAGGGCTGCGAAATTCGCGGCAGTGCGGACGTGCTGGCGCTCTACCCGGCGGCAAAACCGGCCACGCAAGAGGACTGGTCGACCGAATATCTCGATGCGATCATTTCCGTGGCGCTGGTTGATGGCATTTCGGGCGCGATCGAACATATCAACCGCTATTCCTCGCACCATACCGAAGCTATCGTGGCAGAAGATGCGGCAGCCGTGGCGCGGTTTTTCAACGAGATCGACTCGGCCATTCTCCTGCATAATGCCTCGACGCAATTTGCCGATGGCGGCGAGTTCGGCATGGGCGCGGAAATCGGCATCGCCACCGGCAAGATGCATGCGCGCGGGCCGGTCGGGGTCGAGCAGCTGACCTCGTTCAAATATCGCGTTCGCGGCGATGGTCAGATCCGGGGCCAGGTTCGTGGTTAGTTTCGGATGAAATTCGGCTTCGGGCTTTCTGCGCTCAAGAAACAATATCCCGGCGTCGATGCGCATTATCTGCGTATGCCGCATGTCGAAAAGGGCATGGCGGTCGGGCTGTTTGGCGGTTCGTTCAATCCGCCGCATGGCGGGCACGCGCTGGTGGCGGAAATCGCAATCCGGCGGCTGAAACTCGACCAGCTCTGGTGGATGGTGACACCCGGCAACCCGCTGAAGGACAGTCGCGAACTGGCGCCGCTCGCAGACCGGCTGAAACTGAGCGAGGCAGTGGCCGAAGACCCGCGCATCAAGGTGACGGCGCTCGAAGCGGCCTTCAATGTGCGCTATACGGCGGATACGCTGGCGCTCATCCGCGATGCCAATCCCGGCGTCCATTTTGTCTGGGTGATGGGTGCGGACAATCTCGCATCCTTCCACCGCTGGCAGCGCTGGCGCGAGATTGCGCAGAATTTTCCGATTGCGGTCATTGACCGACCGGGCTCGACGCTGGCCTATCTTTCGTCACGCATGGCGCAGACATTTTCCGACAGCCGCGTCGATGAACAACATGCGCCGATGCTGGCGCGTCGCACACCTCCGGCCTGGACCTTCATTCATGGGCCGCGTTCGTCGCTCTCTTCAACGGCGCTTCGCAAAGCCCAGTCAAAAAAGTGAACGGGCGAACAAGCCGGGGACTCTTGAAACAAAACAGGGACTCTGCCTATTTTAGGGAGTGTGGTGCTTATAACTGCCACACTGCGTTGTTCCGTTGAGAAAGGGAATACACTGAGAACAGCAATTGAGAAGAAGGCTCATCACGCGCCTTCAACGGTCAGGATGGACGAGTCCAATCTCGTGTCCCAGACCTTCGACGCGGCCTTGGCCAGTCTCGAAAACTCCAAGGCGGAATCCATCATCCCCATCGATATTCGCGGAAGATCAACGATCGGCGATTATATGATCGTCGCGTCGGGCCGTTCGCATCGCCATGTGACGGCGGTTGCCGACCATCTCCTGCAAGCCCTGCGCGAGGCAGGCTGCAAGGACATGCGGGTCGAAGGTCTCGAGAGTGGCGACTGGGTTCTCATCGATACGGGCGATATCATCGTCCATGTCTTCCGACCGGAAGTCCGTGACTTCTACAATATCGAGAAGATTTGGCTCGATGACGATTTCGGCGACGAACGCGCGCCGGGATTGGTGCACTAAAGCATGTCTCCCAAAAGTGGGAACCGGTTTTGGGATGAAGACATGCGTTAAAAAAAGAAAATTAAAGCGTGATACGCTTTAATTCGATGAATTGAGAGCGTCATGCGTGTGAGTGTTTTTGCCGTGGGCCGGATGAAAGCCGGCCCCGAACGGGAACTGGTCGAGCGTTATTTCGACCGATTTGCGAAGGCTGGTCCGCCTTTGGGGCTTGAATTCGCCGGTGTGAGCGAAATTCCCGAAAGCCGGGGCCAGACGGCGGATTTGCGCAAGGCCGAGGAAGCCCAGCGCATCCACGAAGCGCTTGATAATGGTGCGGCTCTAATCCTGCTGGACGAGCGCGGCAAGGCGCTCGGATCGGAAGCTTTTGCGGATCGCATCGGGCGGATGCGGGACGATGGCAAGCGCCAGCTCATCGTCGCCATTGGCGGGCCGGACGGCCACGATCCGGCCTTGCGGTCACGCGCCGATCTCGTTCTGGCGCTGGGCGAACTCACCTGGCCGCACCAGATCGCCCGCATCCTGATTGCCGAGCAGCTTTACCGCGCCGCCACCATTCTGGCAGGCCATCCCTATCATCGGTCATAAATCAGGGGCGTGAGTAGGAATACGGATTTAACATGTTGACCCTGACGTGTTAAAGAAATTGAGTTTTCTTAACTTGTCGAGGCGCATATGTTAAAGCCGTCCTACCAGCTTCCTGATCTGGCTGCGCTTACCGGCCTGGAAACGGTTGGTATTTTCAAGGCGCTTGCCGCAGCGAACAGATCTTTGGCCGAATTGAAGGGACGGGCGGCGGCTATACCCAATCAAGGCATTCTGATTGACACGCTGGCGTTGCAGGAAGCAAAGGCCAGCTCGGAAATCGAAAACATTGTTACGACTCAAGATGAGTTATTCCAGACTGACATGTTCCCTGACGGGCCTGAATCTCCGGCTGCAAAAGAGGTTGCGCTTTATCGTGAAGCCTTGAAGTTTGGCTTTGACAGGCTTCAGAGCACGGGAGGGCTGATTACCAACTCAACCGTGGTTGGCATGTTTCAGCGTCTCAAACAGCGCACGGATGGATTCAGACAAACGCCGGGTACGGCGCTCAAAAATGAACGATCAGGAGAGATTATCTATATCCCGCCGCAGGAACAACAAGAGATAAATGCCGCGATGGCCAGTCTTGAACGGTTCATCAACGATGACCAATCTTCTCCTCTCGATCCTCTCATCAAAATGGCGCTGATCCACCATCAGTTTGAAAGTATTCATCCATTTCCAGACGGAAACGGGCGGATAGGGAGAATTCTCAATGTGCTTTATCTTACCCGCGTGGATTTGCTCGAAATTCCGATTCTTTACCTCAGCCGTGCGATAAACAACTCAAAAAGTGAATATTACAGACTTCTGCAATATGTCCGTGATACCGGTGAATGGGAGGATTGGCTTATTTATATGCTCAATGCTGTTGACGATACGGCAAAAACGACGCTCGATCTTATCGAGAATATTCGGCTTCAAATGGCATCAAATAAAAAACGAATGCGTGAAGAGTTGCCTAAAATTTATTCTCAGGATTTGCTGAATAATCTTTTTCGGCACCCTTACACACGAATTGATTACGTTCAAAATGAACTGGGCATTACGAGACAGACAGCCGCGAAATATCTCGATACGCTTGCGGAACACGCTTTCCTGACCAAGCACCAAAATGGCAGAAGCAATTACTATATCAACGAACCGCTCGTGAATTTGTTTCTGAGAGTTTCTGAATAGGGCTGGTTTTCGCCGTGTTTAATCCTGATAGAATGCGCATGAATTCCAGACAGTTTTTCAAAAGACCACGACTGCTTGCATGTGCGCAGGCTGGCCTCGTTTTGGCTGGCGTGTTCGCCTGCGCGCCGTCGGTTCTTGCACAGGATGCCCTCCAGCAGCAGCGCGATCAGGCGGCAAGCGAATATGAAAAGCTCAATCAGGAACTCACCGTTACCGGTGATGAGCTGAAAAAGCTTGAAGACGAGGTGGCCGGGCTCAAGAAGGATCAGGCCACCATCACCGCAGCGCTGATCCAGTCGGCCAAGACCGACAAGAAGCTGCAGCAGGACATTGCCGATATTGCCGACAAGCTGGTTGCGCTGCGCGAGCAGGAAGACGGCATTCGCTCGTCGCTCAGTGCAAGGCGCGGCGTTCTGGCCGAAGTGCTGGCCGCCTTGCAGCGCATGGGGCTGAACCCGCCTCCCGCCATTCTGGTGCGGCCCGACGATGCGCTTGCATCGGTGCGCAGCGCCGTGCTTCTGGGCGCCGTCGTGCCCGAAATGCGGGAGCAGGTCGAAGAGTTGACCGGCGATCTGAAGGATATGCAGAAGGTGACGGCCTCCATCCGCCAGGAGCAGGAAAAACTCAAAGAAACGCGCACGGTCCAGGCGGAAGAACAGAAACGGCAATCACTTCTTCTTGAGGAAAAGAAGAAATTGCAGTCGCAATCGGAACAGGAAATCGAGACGCAGCGCAAGCGTTCGGAAGAACTGGCGGCCAAGGCAGGCAGCCTGAAAGACCTTATCGACGGGCTCGACAAGCAGATGGCAGGCGTGCGCGACGCAGCCGAGGCCGCCCGCAAGGCGGAAGCCGATCGCCTTGCTGCAGCGAGGGAAAAGGCCGGGGAATCGACGCCGGACGACACGCATCTGCGAGCCCAGATCGATTTTGCTTCGCTGCAGGGCAAGCTTGCCTTGCCTGCGGCTGGCAAGATCATGCGCCGCTTCGGCGAGAAGGACGGCGTCGGCGGCTCCATGATGGGGCAGGTGGTCGAAACCTTGCCTTCTGCCACGATTACGTCACCTTCCGATGGCGTGATACTTTATGCGGGCACTTTCCGTTCTTACGGGCAGCTCTTGATACTCGACGCGGGCAATGGATATCATGTCGTCATGGCTGGCATGGGTCGAATCGACGTATCGCAAGGCCAATTTGTACTTGCGGGAGAGCCGGTCGGCGCAATGGGAGAAAAACTTCTGGCAAGTGTTGCACCGATAGAGGTGGGCAATGGCGCGCCATTGCTTTACATTGAATTTCGAAAGGATGGAAAACCCGTCGATCCCGCCCCTTGGTGGACCGAACGGCTTTCTGGAAGGACGTGAAAATGATACGTAAACTGTCGCTGCTGTTCGCCGGGGCCCTTCTGGGGGCGTCAGCCATGGTGATGGTCCAGGGCGCGCCGGCTTCCACTGCTTTTGCGGCAGGGAAAGATAGCGATGTCTACAAGGAACTGGCTCTTTTCGGCGATATTTTCGAACGGGTGCGCGCGCAATATGTGACGCCGCCGGACGACAAGAAGCTGACCGAAAGCGCGATCAACGGCATGTTGTCCTCGCTCGATCCCCATTCCTCCTATCTCAATCCGGAAGCCGCGCAGGACATGCGCGTGCAGACCAAGGGTGAATTTGGCGGTCTCGGCATCGAAGTGACGATGGACAACGATCTCGTGAAGGTCATTGCGCCGATTGACGATACGCCTGCTTCCAAGGCCGGCGTGCTGGCAGGCGATCTCATCACCAAGATCGACGGCCAGGAGGTTCGCGGGCTGACGCTGACCGATGCGGTCGACAAGATGCGCGGCGAAATCGGTTCGTCTATTGAGCTGACCATCCAGCGCCAGGGCGTCGACAAGCCGATCACGCTGAAGATCGCACGCGCCGTCATCAAGGTGAAGGCCGTTCGCTATCGCGTCGAGAACGATATCGGTTATCTGCGCGTCATCTCGTTCACCGAACAGACCTCGGAAGACCTGAAGAAGGCGATCAAGGATATTCAGGATAAGATTCCTGCCGACAAGCTCAAGGGCTATGTGCTGGATCTTCGCCTCAATCCGGGCGGTCTGCTCGATCAGGCTGTCGCCGTTTCCGATGCCTTCCTCGACAAGGGTGAAGTCGTCTCAACCCGTGGCCGCGATCCGCAGGATGTGACCCGCTTCGATGCGCGCAAGGGCGACCTGACCGACGGCAAGCCGGTTATCGTTTTGATCAATGGCGGTTCAGCCAGCGCTTCGGAAATCGTTGCCGGTGCGCTTCAGGATCACCGCCGCGCCACCGTGCTCGGCACGCAATCCTTCGGCAAGGGCTCGGTGCAGACGATCATTCCGCTTGGCGAAAACGGTTCGCTGCGTCTGACGACGGCGCTTTATTACACGCCGTCGGGCAAGTCGATCCAGGGCAAGGGCATCACGCCTGACATCAAGGTCGATCAGCCTTTGCCGCCGGAACTGAAGGGTGAGGACGTCGTTCGCGGCGAATCCGAACTCAAGGGCCACATCAAGGGCAATGCCGAGGATGATAACGGCTCCGGTTCGTCGGCTTATGTCCCGGCTGATCCGAAAGACGACATCCAGCTCAACGAAGCCTTCAAGCTCCTGCGTGGCGAGGTGGCCAATGCCGCATTCCCGCCGGACCCGAAGAAGGGCGTGTTGAACTGATCGCTCCATGCTGGATCTGAACAGCCCGTTAGGACTGGATAAGAAACCGCAAAAGCGCGGGGGCTCACGCTCCCGCGCTTTTCGTTCGACCCTGACGGGTCTTGCCATTTTGGTCGGGCTTTGCCTGGCCGGTGGTGCGGTGTTCGCCATCTGGCAGAGCAATCAGGCGGCTTTCCGCAAAACAGAAACTGCCGCTGTGGAGCCGACACAAGTTGAAGTGCCGGCGGCCAAGACTGGAATAAAACCGGCAACCGGCAATACGCCGCCGCCCGGCAGCGCATTGCGCGGAACGGGCGGTCAGCCGGGGCCTGCCATCATCAAGGTCACGCCGGACATGCCACCCGGTATGCCAGGTGCCACCACCGGTATGGCGGAAGGCAATGTGGTCGTGGTGCAGAATACGCATCAATCCGGACAGGATAAGCGTGTCGCCCATCTGCCGGAACAGGCGCTGGTCGAGCAAAGCCCCACCGGCCCGCTGCCGGTGCGCGGAGCGGACGGACTGCGCCCGATGGATGCCTATGCAGCGGGATGGTCTGGCGCGCGTGGCGCGCGGATTGCACTCGTCATTGGTGGTCTTGGGCTGTCACAGACCGGCAGCATGGAGGCGGTCGACAAGCTTCCGCCGGAAATCACGCTCGGATTTGCGCCGCAGGGCAATAGTTTGCAGCGCTGGATGCAGGCAGCACGGCAAAACGGTCATGAACTTGTGCTGCAATTGCCGATGGAGCCGTTCGACTATCCGCGCGTCAATCCCGGCCGCAATACGCTGACGGTGGATGACGGGGGCAGCACGAATCAGGCTTCCCTGCTGTGGGCGCTGTCGCGGATGACCAATTATGCCGGTGTGATGAATTATATGGGTGCACGTTTTACATCCGAAACGGAAGCCTTTTCGCCGGTGCTGGGCGAGATCGGCAGGCGCGGCCTTTATTATCTCGATGACGGCACCTCGGCGCGCAGCCAGGCTGACCGGATTGCGGGAAGCGATGCGGTGCCTTTCGCGGCGGCGGATATTCTGATCGATGCAGCGCAGGAGCGCGGCGCGATCCTAGATCGTCTCGATGAACTGGAGCGGACCGCGCGCGCCAATGGCAGCGCCATCGGCACCGGCTCGGCCTTTGCGGTGACCGTCGATGCAGTTTCCGAATGGACCAATGAGGTCAAGAAGCGCGGCATTGAAATCGTGCCGGTTTCGGCGCTGGTCCGCGATCCCGAACGGCAATAAATTTGCATATCATGGAGAATGTCATGTCGAAGCATAAAGGCCCTGTCGATCCTGAAAGCCTGCCTTACCGTCCCTGTGTCGGGCTGATGGTGCTGAACAGGGCCGGTCTGGTCTGGGCTGGCCGTCGTATCGTTATTCCGGGCGACGAGATGGACGGTGCGACCCAGCTCTGGCAGATGCCGCAGGGCGGGATCGACAAGGGCGAGGAGCCGCTTGAGGCAGCTATTCGCGAACTTTACGAGGAAACCGGCATGAAGTCGGTCTCGCTGCTTGAGGAAGCGTCGGACTGGATCAATTACGACCTGCCGCCGCATCTGGTTGGCGTGGCGCTCAAGGGCAAGTATCGCGGCCAGACGCAAAAATGGTTTGCCTATCGTTTCGAGGGTGACGAGAGCGAAATCGCCATCAATCCGCCGCCCGGTGGACACACCGCCGAGTTCGACCGCTGGGAATGGAAGCCGATGGCCGTGCTGCCGGAGCTGATCGTGCCCTTCAAGCGCAAGGTCTATGAGGAAGTCGTCGCAGCTTTCCGGCATCTGGTGGCCTGATTTAACGGGGGAGGCGCCGGCACCCCCTTGTGTCGTCGCCCAACATATAGTCAACTCGCTGCAGGCGCATCGAACGGTTGCGTTTTGAGAGGGAGAAAAACGCATGGATGTTGGAAGTCTTCTCGTATTTCTTTTCGTCGGTCTTATTGCCGGTTGGCTGGCTGGCAAGGTCGTGCAGGGCGGCGGTTTCGGCCTGATCGGCAATATCATTGTCGGCGTGATCGGCGCATTCTTTGCAGGCTGGTTGCTGCCGCGTCTCGGATTTTCCGTTGGCGGAGGGATTGTCGCCTCGATCGTCAACGCCTTTATAGGTGCTGCCATCCTCCTGATTATCCTGCGCATCGTCAAACGCGCCTGAACCGGAATATTTCCGAAAGGCCCGGCGGTCCTGCGCCGGGCCGTTTCCTTTCTCGAAGTTCATTGAAATGACACCGAATTCCAAACTGTCGCTCGGTCTGGTTCTCACCGCATCGGCGGGTTTCGTCGATGCGATTGCCTTCCTGCAACTGGGCGGTTTCTTCGCATCCTTCATGAGCGGCAACACCACGCAGCTTGGCACGGCGCTGGCCGGACAGCCCGGCCCGCAGGGTCTGGTCCTGGTCTGGTTTCCGGCGATCCTGATCGTGCTGTTCTTTTCCGGCGCCTTCTTCGGCACACTGGTTGTGCGCGCTTACGGGCGCTGGGGCAGTCTCTATGTGATGGCGAGCGTGGTGGCGATCCTGCTGCTGGTCGGCGTGCTGCGGCGCGAGGGTGCGCTGTTCATCCAGCCGGTGCTGCTGCTTGCCGCGGCCATGGGCGCGCAGAATGCGGCGGTGCAGCCTATCGGGGCTGCGCGTCTCGGCGTGACCTATGTGACCGGCACGCTCTTCAACGCTGCCGCCGATCTTGCCTGTTCGCTGCGTGGTGAAACGCCGAAATGGCGCTGGATGCAGCATGTGGCGGTCTGGCTGTCCCTGATGCTGGGCGCTGTCGGCGGCGGTCTCGGTCACTCTTTCATCGGCCTCGACGCCTTGTTCGTTCCGGCTGCGATGATCGTCGGCGTCATGGTTGCCTATATGCGGCTCAATTGATTTAGCTGAAAAGCGATTTTTCGCTTTCCACCAGTTCGGAAATCAGCGCCGATATGGCGGTGACGCGCCGCAATGTGCGGGCGGATTCATGATAGGCGAGCCAGTAGGCGCGGCGGATCACCCGATCCGGCAGAATGGGCACGAGATCGGGATCGGCGCGGGCGATGAAGGCGTGCAATATGCCGATACCTGCGCCCGCCCGCACGGCCTCGACCTGTCCAAGCGCGCTCGACACTTCGAAGGCCGGTTTCCAGTCGCGGCTGATTTCCGGCGCATAGGCCAGCGACGGGTTGATGACGAGATCTTCCACATAGCCGATGAGCCGGTGCCGGGCGAGATCGTCGCTGTTTTCCGGCGTGCCGTTTGCCTCCAGATAGCTGCGATGCGCATAGAGACCGAGCGTATAATCGACGAGCCTGCGCGCGATCAGCCTGCCTTGTTCCGGACGTTCGACCGTAATGGCGATATCGGCCTCACGGCGCGACAGCGAAAAGGAGCGCGGCACCGGCACGAGCTGGATGGTGAGGTCGGGATATTTCTGCGTCAGCCGCGCCAGCCGGGGCGCCAGAAAATTGACCCCGAACCCGTCCGGCGCGCCGATGCGCACCGTGCCGGAAACGGCAATATCCGCATTACCGACATGCGAGCGGGCAGAAAGCATTTCGGCTTCCATGCGTTCGGCAGCCAGCAGAAACTCCTCGCCCGCCTGCGTCAGCGTCGATCCGTTGGTGCGGCGTGTCAGAAGCGTGGTGGAGAGCGCCGTTTCAAGCGCCGTCAGCCGCCGGGCCACAGTGGTGTGGTTGAGGCCGAGCCTTTTGGCCGCTCCAAGAATCTGGCCAGAGCGGGCAACAGCGAGAAAAATGCGAATATCGTCCCAGTTCATGATGTTCCCTGCATGAGGATACGCCCTTGTTACTATAAAATCTGCACAACGGATACGCTTTTCAGCGCCTTGCAATCATGAATTTGCAGAGTCAAGATGGCGTCAACGATGGGGGCATATGGCCCCTTAAAGCGATCATCAGGGAGGTTCTTCGATGCGCAATATCGGACATTTTATCGGCGGCAAGCATGTGGCAGGCAAGAGTGGCCGCACGGCGGACGTCTTCCAGCCACTCGACGGCTCGGTGCAGGCCAAGGTGGCGCTCGCCACCAAGGAAGAAGTGCGCGCGGCTGTTGAAAACGCCAAGGCCGCACAGCCGGCCTGGGCCGCGACCAACCCGCAGCGCCGCGTTCGCATCCTGCGCAAGTTCATCGAACTGGTTGAAGCCGAATATGACAGCCTGGCCGAATTGCTGGCCCGCGAACACGGCAAGACCATTGCCGACGCCAAGGGCGACATTCAGCGCGGCCTCGAAGTGGTGGAAGTCTGCCTCGGCGCGGCGCATATGCTGAAAGGTGAGTTCACCGATAATGCCGGTACGGGTATTGACACCTATTCCATGCGCCAGCCGCTTGGCGTTGTTGCCGGCATCACGCCATTCAACTTTCCGGCCATGATCCCGCTCTGGAAGGCCGGTCCGGCGATTGCTTGCGGCAATGCCTTCATCCTGAAGCCGTCCGAACGCGATCCGGGCGTGCCGATGCGCCTTGCCGAA
Organism: Brucella oryzae; assembly: GCF_041929965.1. Taxonomy (NCBI): domain Bacteria; kingdom Pseudomonadati; phylum Pseudomonadota; class Alphaproteobacteria; order Hyphomicrobiales; family Brucellaceae; genus Brucella; species Brucella oryzae. The sequence continues at coordinate 21,280 of NZ_JBHEEO010000017.1, forward strand.
CTGTTCATGGAAGCCGGTCTTCCGGCAGGCATTTTCAACGTCGTCAACGGCGACAAGGAATCGGTCGATGCGCTGCTCGACGATCCGGACGTGCAGGCCATCGGCTTTGTCGGCTCCACGCCGATTGCCCAGTACATCTATGGCCGCGGCTGCTCGAACGGCAAGCGCGTACAGTGCTTCGGCGGTGCGAAGAACCATCTTCTCATCATGCCGGATGCCGACATGGACCAGACCGTCGATGCGCTGATCGGCGCGGGCTACGGTTCGGCTGGCGAACGCTGCATGGCGATTTCGGTTGCGGTTCCGGTCGGTGAAGACACCGCCAACCGCCTGATGGAAAAGCTCATCCCGCGCGTCGAGGCGCTGAAGATCGGCACCTCCACCGACAATTCCGCCGATTACGGCCCGCTGGTCACCAAGGCGGCGCTCGACCGCGTACGCGGCTATGTGGATCTCGGGGTCGAAGAAGGCGCGAAGCTGGTCGTCGATGGCCGTAACTTCAAGATGCAGGGCTATGAAGATGGCTTCTACATGGGCGGCTGCCTGTTCGACCATGTGACGCCGGACATGCGCATCTACAAGGAAGAAATCTTCGGTCCGGTTCTCTCGGTCGTGCGCGCCAAGAATTACGAGGAAGCGCTGGCCCTGCCGAACGATCATGAATATGGCAACGGCGTTGCGATCTTCACCCGTGACGGCGATGCGGCCCGCGATTTCGCCAGCCGCGTGCAGGTCGGCATGGTCGGCATTAATGTGCCGATCCCGGTTCCGATCGCCTATTACACCTTCGGCGGCTGGAAGGCTTCCGGCTTCGGCGATCTCAACCAGCACGGCCCGGATGCATTCCGCTTCTATACCAAGACCAAGACAGTCACCTCGCGCTGGCCGTCTGGCGTCAAGGATGGGGCAGAGTTCGTCATCCCGACGATGAAGTAATAGGCAGCCTTACTGTCCCCCAAGCGAACCCCGCCCTTGTGGCGGGGTTTTGTTTCAGGGATGCGGCAGCGGAAATCCGTGCCGCTCCTCAAGGGTGGCCAGTATCTTGTGCGGGTCGCCGATCAGCGAACGCCCTTCATGCATACCGGTCTCGAACGGGGAGCGGTCGCCATCCTTCAATATCAATAGGGGCAGGTTTTGGTTGTCTTCGCCTGCCAGCTCTATGACAGCCTTGCGCGGACGCTGCCAGTCGACGCGCTCAATGTCCAGACTGCTCCCCAGCGTTGGAAACGAAGCCAGAACACCCTCGATGAGCGCGCAATGCCAGCAATAGAAAAGCTGGCCGGGATAAGCCGGATCTTCAAAACCCGGTTTCAAGAGAAAAAGCCTGTCTTGATTCATGCCATTTGTCCCAAGGCTGGAGCGAATTGCAAAAAGGGTAATGCATGGCGCAAAATCGCCAGCTTTGGAACAGCTTTCCAAGCCAAGCGTTCACAACGGATGTATAGCTTGATTTTGATTGCAAAAGCTCAACTTTTCCGATCATCGCCCTAAACTAATAATATGTAGCTCGAAGCCCGATCGTCACTGTCAGGAGTTCCGTTCATGAGCGAAAAGATCAATCGCCGTATCGTGCTGGCATCGCGCCCTGAAGGTCGTCCGACCGCAGAAAATTTCCGGCTGGAGGAAGCGGCGCTCCCGAGCCCCGGCGATGGCGAGGTTCTCTTGAGACTGCACTATCTGTCGCTCGATCCTTATATGCGCGGGCGTATGAGCGCGGCCAAATCCTATGCCGCGCCGGTGGCAATCGGCGACGTGATGGAGGGCGGCACGGTCGGCGAAGTCGTCGAAAGCAGGAGCGCGGGCTTTGCTCCCGGCGACTTCGTGCTTTCCCATTCCGGCTGGCAGGATTATGCGGTTGCCGATGCATCGACCTTGCGCAAGCTCGACCCGGAACAGGCGCCGGTGACGACGGCGCTTGGCGTGCTTGGCATGCCGGGTTTCACTGCCTATTCCGGCCTGCTTACTATAGGCCAGCCGAAACCGGGCGAGACCGTCGTGGTTGCGGCGGCAACCGGTCCGGTCGGTTCTGCCGTCGGGCAGATTGCCCGGATGAAGGGTGCCCGTGCAGTCGGCATTGCGGGCGGAGCGGATAAATGCAAGGCGTTGATCGATGAATTTGGTTTCGATGTGGCGATTGACCACCGCAGCAAGAATTTCGCTCAGGAACTGGCTGCGGCCTGCCCGAAGGGCATTGACGTTTATTTTGAGAATGTCGGCGGCAAGGTCTTCGATGCTGTGTTTCCGCTGCTGAACCAGTTTGCGCGGGTGCCGGTCTGCGGCCTGATCGCGCAGTATAATCAGAGCGGGCCGTTCGACGGGCCTGACCGGCTGCCGCTGGTGATGCGGGATATTCTGTCGAAAAGCCTGACCATTCGCGGCTTTATCCAGCGCGATTTTGCCGATCAGAGGCCAGCCTTTTACCATGACATGGTGAAGTGGATTGCCGACGGTCAGGTGCGTTATCGCGAAGACATTGTCGATGGATTGGAAAATGCGCCGAAAGCTTTCATTTCCCTGCTGGAAGGCGGCAATTTCGGAAAGCTCATCATAAAGCTCGCATAATACCAAAACTCGATGAGTCAAACTCATCGAGTTTTGGTTAAGCCCGTGCGGCGACTGAGCATTTTCAGGGCGTGATGCGTTAGCATCTCAGCGCCCTGGTATAAGACTGCAATATTCTGCTTGCAGAACGGCCTTTTGAGCGTGATGCTGTGCCTGTTTCTTCTGTTGGAAACTAGTGTGGCGAATCCGAAATTCGTATCACTCTGGAGCAGGGTTGCGAACGAATTTCGAATTCAAATCCACCACACTGGGTCATTGCAAAGGGCAGGCAGAGCATGGGCGAGCGCCAGCAGGCGGGCATAGGGGAAGGCGGCGGGCCGGGACGCGAGCGCCAGGAAGAGGCCCGGCGTATTCTCGACAGGCTCGAACGCGAGCAGACCGGTGCCGAAGGCATCGTGCGGCGCGGATTTTCCCGCACTGCGCATCATCTGGCCGCCGCAGACGCTCCCGAAAATGATCCTATCGAGCTTTGGGCCACGCGTATCGGGCGCGGGCTCGGCTTTCTCATCACGCTGGCGATCATCGTCTGGCTTATTTTCTATCTCATGCAAAGCTAGGTACCCAATGACGCTTCCTGCGCCTTCGGATGCGACAACCGTTATTGTCATCTCAAGCCATGTCGTGCGCGGATCGGTCGGCAATAGAGCCGCCGTATTCGCATTGGAAACGCTGGGTTTTCCCGTCTGGGCCGTGCCGACCGTGGTGCTGCCATGGCATCCGGGCCACGGGCCTGCCGGACGCATCGTGCCGCCTGCGGAAGAGTTTTCGCGCCTGATGCAGGATCTTCAGCGTGCGCCGTGGCTTGGCGAGGTGGGCGCCGTCCTGACCGGCTATCTCGGCCATCCAGAGCAGGCGGCAGCCGTTGCCGAACTGGTCAAAGCCGTAAAGGCGAAAAACCCGGAAGCTGTCTATCTGTGCGATCCGGTCATCGGTGACGAAAAGGGGCTTTATGTGCCCGAAGCGACGGCCATGGGCATTCGCGACAGGCTTCTGCCGCTTGCCGATATCGCGACACCCAATCGTTTCGAGCTTTCATGGCTGACCGGCGTGCCGCTGGAAGACAATACGGCGCTCATGGAAGCGGCGCTTGATGCGGGGCCGGCCACCATGCTGGTGACATCGGCCTTTCCGTTGATGAGCGGCAGCATCGGCAATATCCTGCTCACGCCGACCATGGCGCTGATGGCCGAACATCGCCGTGTGGATGGTCCCACCAATGGTCTTGGCGATCTGACTTCTGCCGTGTTTCTCGCGCGCCGCCTGTCCGGCATGGCGGAGGAAAAGATGCTGCAAAGCACCACGGCGGCGGTGTTCGAGATCATGGCGCGTTCGGCAAAGCGCGGGGCGGATGAGCTGATGCTGGAGGCGGATGCGTCGAGCCTCGCTACGCCGATGGCCATGGTGCAGACGCGGCGGCTGATGCATCCGACCAAGGGGCTCCGCGCTTGAGGCTGGAGCGCTGCCGCTCTGGTTATCGCCGTGCGATATATAATGCAAAAATGAGCTGGCTTTCGGAGTTTGCCCGGCGACCGCTCTCTTGAGAAGCCTGCAGGAAAACGAGCGGGATCATGCGTCCAATTGGACGCAGCCCGCGCAATGCATTTCGATTGATCTCGGTTTTCGATAGGGATATTGGAAAAATATGGTTGATCTTCCAGACTCACTTCTCGCCGGTTACCGAACCTTCATGCGCGAGCATTTTACCCACGAAACTTCACGATATCGCCATTTGGCCGACAAGGGACAATCACCGGAAACGCTGGTTATCGCTTGTTGTGATTCGCGTGCAGCTCCCGAAACCATCTTCAACACGGCGCCCGGCGAAATCTTCGTCCTGCGCAATGTTGCCAACCTCATTCCTCCCTATGAACCCGATGGCGAATATCATGCGGCTTCGGCAGCGCTGGAATTTGCGGTTCAGAGCCTCAAGGTGAAGAATATCGTCGTCATGGGCCACGGCCGTTGCGGCGGCATCAAGGCTGCGCTCGACACAGAAAGTGCACCGCTTTCGCCGGGCGACTTCATCGGCAAATGGATGAGCCTCATCGCGCCTGCCGCCGAAGCTATCAGCGGCAATCAGCTCATGACGCAAACCGAGCGCCAGACCGCGCTGGAGCGCATCTCCATCCGCTACTCCATCAACAATCTGCGCACATTTCCTTGCGTGGATATTCTGGAGAAGAAGGGCAAGCTTACCCTGCATGGCGCATGGTTCGATATTTCGACCGGTGAACTGTGGGTGATGGATCATCAGACGGGTGATTTCACGCGGCCTGACCCTGTCTGATCCAGCTTTCAGAAAACGCTTCCTGAAACGGCTCCTCTCTGATCGAAAGGGGTCGTTTGCCACATTTTGGACAACCGAAATCGGCGTTTTTGTCTTCCAAACGCGAAAATTCGCAACAAAACATACAAAAATAGCCCCAAACTTTGGGGCTATTCTGTGATAATTGAGGCTATTTTACGGCAATTTCAACCCTTGATTGTCATTTACCGTCGATAGCCTTGCCCATCACGGCGATGGCGCGCTGGTAGACCTGCGCGGCATTCCAGCCCTGGATCGCGCCGTAGTTGGGTTCACCCGGCTGATAGCCTGCACCGCGCTGCCAGCCATGGCCGACGAGGAAGTTAGCGGTTGAATAGAGCGCATCCGCCTTGGAGCGGGCCATGTCGATATGGCCGCTGCCGTCGCCGTCGACGCCGTATTTCAGAACGTTGACCGGGAGGAACTGCGTCTGACCGATTTCACCATGCATGGCGCCAACCGCATTCGGATTGAGATCCTGACGGTCGATCAGCTGGAGAGCTGCATAGAGCTGGTTGGTGAAATATTCACTGCGGCGGCAATCATAGGCGAGCGTCGCGACAGCCGACAAAGTGTGCTGCTTGCCAAGATAGGCGCCGAAGCCGGTTTCCATACCCCAGATCGCGATCAGCGGGCCGGCTGGAACACCGTAACGCTTTTCGATCGCGGCAAAGAGAGCTGCGTTCTGCTGCTTTTGTGCACGGCCGCGCTTGATGATGGTATCGGCGCCGCGCTTCTGCATGAACTGTTCGAAGGAGAGCTTGAAGCTCTTCTGGTTGCGGTCAGCATTGATGGTTGCCTGCGCGTACTTGGTATTGCCAAGTGCGCTGATCCCGGCCTTGCCGATACCACGTGAAGCGGCTTCCTTCATTGTCTGCTGGAGCCAGGCGTTGTAACCGGCGGCGTTATTGCCGCACTGGGCTGCCTCGGCAATGCCTGTTCCCGTCATTATGCCCATTGCAAGAACTGCTGCTGCCGTCCAAGACCGGCCCTTGGCAACCAATGCCATTCGTTTCTCCTTTGGAGTTGATTCGACCTCAACGCGAATTTGCCATTCCTTACACCAAATGTCATGCGGCAACGGCAAAGCGCGCAGAAGCGTATGCGAAATGCCGCGTTTACAAACATTTTTGCACAAAAACAGCAAGCTTTTGTTGGCCCCCAAACCGCGAGCTCAATTTTTCGCTTGGAAGCTGTGGCTTTCATACCTATTGCTTATAGTCCTACTGGTAAAATTTCTTTACCAGCATTTGCATTGTTGACTTTCAAAGTTCGTGACATTGACGGGGAGGACGCCACATGTCGAACGGATTTCTTGCGCTATTTGCGTTTTTGCCAATTCTCGTAGCCGGCGTCATGCTGGTTGGATTTCGAATTCAGGCCCGCATCGCGATGCCGGTGACCTATGTGCTGACTGTATTGATTGCCATGGTGATCTGGGGCATGAGCGGCAACCGGGTCATTGCCTCGACCATTCAGGGCCTGATCCAGACAGCAGGTCTGCTCTGGATTATTTTCGGCGCGATCCTGCTTCTTAATACACTCAAATATTCCGGCGGCATTTCTGCGATCCGCTCCGGTTTCGCCCAGATCAGCCCGGACCGGCGCATTCAGGTGTTCCTGATTGCCTGGCTTTTCGGGTCGTTCATCGAAGGTGCGTCCGGCTTCGGCACCCCTGCCGCCGTTGTGGCACCGCTGATGGTGGCTGTCGGGTTTCCGGCCCTTGCCGCTGTTACTTTCGGACTGATTATCCAGTCCACGCCGGTGTCGTTTGGGGCTGTCGGCACGCCGCTCATCGTCGGTGTTCAGTCCGGTCTCAATCGCGAGGCGCTGACAACGCAATTGCAGGGCGTCGGGTCGAGCTGGGAACAGTTTTTCCACATCATCACATCGGAAGTGGCTATCCTGCACGCAATCTGCGGCACGTTCATGCCGCTGTTTCTTGTGGTCATCATGACCCGCTTCTTCGGGCGCAACCGCTCCTGGACGGAAGGGCTTGCCATTTTGCCCTTCGCGCTGTTTGCGGCCTTCTCATTCACCATTCCTTATGCGTTGAGCGCGGTTTTCCTCGGTGCAGAATTTCCGTCCATGATCGGCGGTCTCGTCGGACTTTCGCTGGCGACATTTGCGGCGCGCGGCGGCTTTCTCATGCCGAAGCAAAGCTGGGATTTCGCGCCTGCTTCGGAATGGCCTGCAGGCTGGGTCGGCACCGTCCAGATCAAGCTCGATGAACTGACTTCGAAGAATATCCCGCTTGCGCTGGCGTGGACGCCTTATATTCTTCTGGCGATCTTTCTCGTGGTCAGCCGCACATTCCCGTCCGTGGGCAATGCGCTGAAATCGATCACTTTCGTTGCCAAGGATATTATGGGTGAAACCGGGATTGGTGGTGATTTCACGCCTCTTTTCCTGCCGGGCGGTCTTCTGGTCATCGTCTGCCTGATCACCTTCTTCCTGCATCGCATGAATGGCGGACAGTTTGCCAAGGCTTTCGGAGAAAGCACAAAGACACTGGTGGGCGCAGGTTTCGTGCTCCTGTTCACCGTGCCGATGGTGCGCGTCATGATCAATTCAGGCGTCAATGGCAACGAACTGGTCAGTATGCCTTTGATGGTTGCGGACTGGGTCGCTACCGAAGTTGGAAATGTCTATCCGTTCTTTGCACCTTCCGTCGGTGCGCTGGGTGCGTTCCTTGCCGGGTCTAATACGGTATCGAACCTCATGCTCAGCCAGTTCCAGTATGGTGTGGCGGAAGGGCTTGGCGTTTCCGGTGCGCTGATGGTTGCCGGTCAATCGGTCGGTGCTGCGGCTGGCAACATGATCGCGATCCACAACGTTGTGGCTGCATCGGCCACGGTCGGCTTGCTGGGACGCGAAGGCACGACCCTGCGCATGACCATTATCCCCACGATCTATTATGTGGTTCTGGCAGGAACGCTTCTGATGATCGGCCTTTATGTGCTGGGCATCGGCGATCCGCTGGCCAGCGTGGCTGCACAATAGACGGAATGGCAAAATGAAACCGGCCCCGGTTTGTTTGAGGGCGCATCTTGTTCCGAAAAAGGTTTCACACTTTTCAGGATGCGCCCAAAACCGGGGTCGGCTTCAATGTGTTCCGGGCCTTTTGCTTGACATTGGGGGCTGATCGCCTTAAAGCCAGCTCCAATCTATCCGCGATCTTCAGAGCGCGAGCCACCGACCGGGACCCATTTGGTATAAAGAGATCCCGGAGGTCCACATCCGACAGCGCGATGCGCCCTCGGGTGCTGTATCGCTTTGGTTGCTTCTTGAACTGGCAGACACACGGGACGATTTATCCCTGACGAAGCATAAGCCTCTTCTCGGATTAAAAGGAAACGCAATGTTTGAATCACTTCAGGAGCGCCTTGGCTCCATCCTGAACGGCCTTACCGGACGCGGCGCTCTTTCCGAAGCCGACGTGGCCGCAGCGCTGCGCGAAGTACGTCGCGCGCTGATCGAAGCCGACGTTTCGCTGGAAGTGGTTCGCTCGTTTACCGACAAGGTGCGTGAAAAAGCCGTCGGCGCCGAAATTCTGAAAAGCATCAAGCCCGGCCAGATGGTCGTCAAGATCGTCCATGACGAGCTTGTCGAGATGCTTGGCACCGAAGGCGTTGCGATTGACCTGAACGCGCCGGCACCTGTCGTCATCATGATGGTCGGTCTGCAGGGTTCAGGTAAGACGACGACAACCGGCAAGATCGCCAAGCGCCTGACCGAGCGTCAGCGCAAGAAGGTGCTGATGGCGTCGCTCGATACGCGCCGTCCCGCCGCGCAGGAACAGCTTCGCCAGCTTGGCATCCAGACGGGCGTCGACACGCTGCCGATCATCGCCGGTCAGTCGCCGGTGGAAATCGCCGCACGCGCCGTTCAGGCTGCAAAGCTTGGCGCGCATGATGTCGTCATTCTCGATACCGCTGGCCGCACGCATATTGACGAGCCGCTGATGGTGGAAATGGCGGATATCCGCAAGGCCGCCAATCCGCATGAAATCCTGCTTGTTGCCGACAGCCTGACCGGTCAGGACGCCGTCAATCTGGCGCGCAATTTTGACGAACGCGTCGGCATTACCGGCATCGTCCTGACCCGTATGGACGGCGATGGGCGCGGTGGTGCAGCCCTTTCGATGCGCGCCATCACCGGCAAGCCGATCAAGCTGATCGCCACCGGCGAAAAGATGGATGCGCTGGAGGAATTCTATCCCAAGCGCATCGCCGACCGTATTCTCGGCATGGGCGACATTGTTTCGCTCGTGGAAAAGGCTGCTGAAAACATCGACGCGGAAAAAGCCGCGGCGATGGCCAAGAAGATGCAGTCGGGCAAGTTCGATCTCAATGATCTTGCCGATCAGCTGGGCCAGATGAAAAAGCTCGGCGGCATGGGCAGCATCATGGGCATGATGCCCGGCATGGGCGGAATGAAGGACAAGGCAGCAGCAGCCGGTCTCGACGACAAGGTGTTTGACCGCCAGCTTGCCATCATCGGCTCGATGACCAAGGCCGAGCGCGCCAATCCCGATATTCTCAAGCACAGCCGCAAGCAGCGCATTGCCAAAGGTTCAGGCACGACTGCTGCCGACATCAACAAGCTTCTCAAGATGCACCGCCAGATGGCCGACATGATGAAAGTCATGGGCAAGGGCAAGGGCGGAATGATGAAGCAGATGATGGGCGGCCTTGCCAACAAGATGGGCCTTGGCGGTCTGGGCGGTGGCATGGGCGGCCTCGGCGGCATGCCGGATCTGTCGAAGATGGACCCGAAGCAGCTTGAAGCGCTTGCCAAGCAGGCGGAAGCAGCCGGTCTGACGAAAGGCGGTGGCTTGCCTGGACTTTCTGGCGGCGGTCTCCCCGGTTTGGGAGGGCCTAAGCTTCCCGGTCTTGGCGGTGGCCTTCCCGGCTTGCCGAAGAAGAAGTGAGCATCATGAGCGACGAACAGAACACTGCACCGGCTGAACTTCTGGCACTGCGCGCTTCCATCGACAATATCGATGCTGCGCTGATCCACATGCTGGCCGAACGTTTTCGCTGCACCAAGGCTGTCGGCGTTCTGAAGGCCGAGCGCGGCCTCGCACCGGCTGATCCGGCCCGCGAAAAGCGTCAGGTGGAACGTCTGCGCGCCCTTGCAGTCGACTCGCATCTCGATCCCGATTTCGCCGAAAAATTCCTGAACTTCATCGTGAAGGAAGTCATTCGGCATCATGAGCATGCCGCCGCAAACCACGGCGGAAACACAAACGACTAACCCTTTTTCTCTGGCTACCGACCAGAGGCTCTGAGCTACCAACTCAGGGTACCATTAAACACGAGGAAGAAAAAATGTCTCTGAAGATTCGTCTGGCCCGCGCTGGCTCCAAGAAGCGTCCTTACTACCACATCGTTGTTGCCGACGTCCGCAGCCCGCGCGACGGTCGCTTCATCGAAACCGTTGGTGCATGGAACCCGATGCTGGCCAAGGACGCTGAACGCGTGAAGCTCGATGCCGACCGCATCCAGCATTGGATTGCACAGGGCGCACAGCCGACCGACCGCGTTCTGCGCTTCCTCGACCAGGCTGGTCTTGCAAAGCGTCCGACCCGCAGCAATCCGACCAAGGGTGAGCCGGGCAAGAAGGCTCAGGAACGCCTGGCCATGGCCAAGCAGGCTGAAGAAGAAGCTGCTGCAAAGGCCGCTGAAGCTGCCGCAGCCGCTGCTGCTCCGGCTGAAGAAGCTGCAAGCGAATAATCTTCGCGCAGTTTTATGTTTTGAAAAAGCGGCGGCGCAATCCGCCGCTTTTTTGTTGCGGTAAGCATGACCATTCTCATCAGAAGCGACCCGGCTGACCGATAGCCATCATTGTGCTACGAATCTGACATGGAACATTCTGGTGAAATTCTTATCCTGACCGGCACACCGGGCGCCGGTAAAACCACAACCGCCGAGATACTTGCGAACCAGCCGGGTTCGCCGAAGGTTCATCTTCATTCAGATGATTTCTGGCACTTCATCAAAAACGGTGCGATCCAGCCCTATTTGCCGGAGGCGCATGCGCAAAATGTCATTGTGATGGATGCGCTGACCAAAGTGGCAAAGGCCTATGCCGATGGCGGCTATTTCGTCATTGTCGACGGAATCATCGGACCGTGGTTCCTCGAGCCGTTCCGGATGCTTGCCACGCCGCTTCATTATGTCGTTCTGAGACCGTCTCTCGACGAGGCGATCCGGCGCTGCCGTGAGCGGGGCGGTAATACGCTGACCGATCCGGGACCGATTGCGGAACTGCACAGGCAATTGTCAGCGCTGGGTCCGCTTGAGCCGCATGTGCTGGCCACGGAAGGGCTTTCGCGCAGCCAGACGCTTGCCGCTGTCCGCGCGGCGGTTGAAAGTGGCGCTTTCCGGCTGCATCCCTGAAACCGGGAAATGGTGCTCGCGGTTTTACCTTGTTGTTCAAATCGACTGGAAAACGAGAGGATTTCATCTATCTTGTTGATTTGACGGCTCGCATTTGCATGAATACGCATATGCGGGTGACGAATTTGTTTCCCCGGCGCTTGGCAAAGCGCTCTTTTCAGGAGAAGTCCATGTCGGCTGCGACGGTTGCCACTTCTTTCTCTTTTCGCCGTATTTTCATCGCTCTTGGTCTCGCTGTTCTGGTCCCGCTGCTCTCCGCCTGCGGTTTCAACACGATCCCGACCAATGAGGAAAAGGCGAAGGCCGCCTGGGGCGAGGTGCAGAACCAGTACCAGCGCCGCGCCGATCTCGTGCCCAATCTGGTCGAGACCGTGAAAGGCTATGCCGCACACGAACAGGAAACCCTGCAGGCCGTGATCGAGGCGCGCGCCAAGGCGACGCAGGTGCAGATCACGCCCGAAACGCTCAACAATCCCGAACTCTTCAAGCAGTTTCAGGATAATCAGGCCAATCTGACAAGCGCGCTGTCGCGCCTGATGGTGGTGGTTGAAAAATATCCCGACCTGAAAGCCAACCAGAACTTCCTTGCATTGCAGTCGCAGCTTGAAGGCACCGAAAACCGCATCGCCGTCGCACGTCGCGACTATATTGAGGCGGTTCGCGTCTACAACACGGCGCTGCGCACCATGCCGACAATGATCTGGACGTGGATCTGGTATCGCGATGCGCAGCCCATGCAGAGCTTCAGTGCCGATGCAGGCAGTCAGGCCGCGCCCAAAGTCAACTTCAACTGACGGCGTGATTTATGGTGAGTGCGGCACTCTCGCGTGATCGCCGCGGTCTTGGCTGGCTGGGGGGCTGGCTGGGCTGGCCGCGGCATCTCCTTGCGCTCGTTTTTCTGCTGTTTTCCGCAGCGCTGACGCTGCACACCGCAGCGCTTGCACAGGATGCGGCGAAACCCGCACAGGCCCTCACGGGCCGCGTGGTGGATGCGGCGGGCATCATTGATCCCGCAGAGCGCCAGCAACTGACCCAAAAGCTTGCCGATTTTGAAGCGAAATCGTCGGATCAGGTGGTCGTGGTGACGGTCCCGAGCCTCAATGGCGAAGACATCGAAACCTATTCCAACCGCCTGTTCCGTGCCTGGGCGCTGGGGCAGAAACAGGAAAACAACGGCATTTTACTCGTGGTCGCGCCCAATGACCGCAAGGTGCGCATCGAGGTCGGCTATGGTCTCGAAGGCGTCATGACCGATGCGCTTTCAAGCGTCATCATCAACGGCACCATTATTCCCGAATTCCGCACCGGCAATTATTCGAACGGTATCGTGCAAGGCGTTGACGGTATCCTTTCCGTGCTTTCCGGCGATGCAGCCGAGCTTGAAGCGCGGGCCAAGCGCAATGTGCAGTCGAGTTCGGACGACGTCGACTGGGTCTTTGTCGTCTTTATCACCTTCTGGTGCCTGATCTTCTTCGGCGGTTTCGGCATGGCGATCCTGACGCCGGTTTTCGGACGCAAGATCGGGCCCGGCAAATATCAGTGGCTCGGCATGGTCGTGGATTACAACAATCGCGGCGGCGGCTCTGGCGGCAGAGGTGGCGGAAGCTGGGGCGGCGGCGGTGGCTGGTCGTCCGGCGGGGGAGGCGGCGGGTTCTCCGGTGGCGGCGGCTCATCCGGTGGCGGCGGCGCCTCGGGCAGCTGGTAGGGAGACGCAAGGATGAAGCATCACACGTTGATTGGCGCCGAGGACCATGCCCGCATTGCTGAGGCCATCCGCATGGCGGAAGCCGAAACCAGCGGCGAAATCTATGCCGTTCTGGCGCGCTCCAGCGACGATTATTTCTTTGCGGCGGGCTTTGTTGCGACTTGCGGCATCCTGATCGCTTCGGTAATCGCAGCCTTTCTCGCTCATTGGTACTGGTTCGATATCCGCCTGCCCATGTTCGGGCTTGCGGTGCTGGCAGCATTCCTGACTGCGATGCTGGTGCTCTGGTTCTTTCCGTCCATCCGCATGTTGCTGGTGCCGCGTCGCATCCGTTACAAGCGCGCCCATCTCAATGCACTGCAGCAGTTTCTGGCGCGCAATGTCCATATTACGGAGCACCGCACCGGCATTCTGCTCTTTGTCTCGATGGCCGAACATTATGCCGAGGTGATCGCTGATGCGGGCATCCATGCGCGTGTCGAACAGGACGAGTGGAACGCAATTGTCGCGACGCTCATCCATCATGCATCGCGCGCGCAGGTGGCAGAAGGCTTCGTGCTGGCCATCGGTCAGGCCGGGCTTTTGCTAGAGAAGCATTTCCCGGCAGGAGCAGACAATATCAATGAGCTGGACGACCACCTGATCGAGCTCTGACAGACCGATTCATTATTAGAATCATCTGCAACTTTAGTCTGAAATGTGGCAAAGTCAGCCTCAGCTTTTGCCCTTTTGGCCGGACTTTTTACTGTCCGCGGGGAAATCCACTGGCATATTTCGAAATTTTGCGGGAAGTTTTCGAAGTTTTGTTCCAAATTAAATGGATTAAATGCGATCTTTCTGACTTTCCGGGAAATTTTTCGTTATTTTGAGCGAATTGCCATCGAAACCGATGCCTAATCTGCTAGTTTGGCGCGCATTGCCATCATGACAGGAGTATCCGACGTGACTGCAAAGCAGGATCGGTCGAGCAAGGTTAAAGGTTCCAAGGCAAGCAAGGAGGAGAAGAAGGGAGGAAAATCGAAGGCGCTTACGGCCTTCTCGCAGCTTCTCTTCGAATGGGCGCCGCCAGAAGATCTGGCCGCTTACGATGCCGCCGCCCTCGACAGCTCAGCCCGTCACGGCTACGCCGCCCTCGACTCCTGGCGCAAGGGCAAGAGCATCATCAGCGTCGATAACGGTATCGAACGCCATGGTCGCCCCGTCAGCGTCATCACCATCGTCAATGACAATATGCCGTTCCTGCTCGATTCCATCATGGGTGAGCTGAACGATCATGCCAGCCGGATTTTCATGGTCGTGCATCCGGTTCTGGATATTGCACGCGAAAAGGACGAGCTCGTCATTCTGGGTGAGGCATCGCAGCTCGCGCCTGCCAAGGGCGTTGAGCGCGTCAGCCTGGTACAGATCCATCTTCCCGCCCTCGATAAGCAGGCCAAGGCCGACCTGACTGCCGCCATCAAGCGTGTGCTTGGACAGGTTCGCTCGGCCGTCAGCGACTGGAAGCCGATGCTGAAGCGCCTCGATGGCGCAATTGCCGATTACAAGCGCGTTTCCGAAATGACGAGCGATCCGGCCATGCCGGAAGCCATCGCGTTTCTGGAATGGCTGCGCGATGATCGTTTCATCTTCCTCGGGCTTCGCGAACTGACCTTCAAGGGCAAGGGCGACAAGCGCGAACTGGTCCCGGTGAAGGAAACGCTCGGTATCCTCAACGACAATGAAGTCCGCGTCCTGCGCAAGGATGACGACGACACGGTGACGCCGCGCGAGGTAACGGAATTCCTTGACAGCAGCGAGCCGCTGATCGTCACCAAGGCGAATTCGCTTTCGCTGGTGCATCGCCGCTCCTATCTCGATTATGTCGGCGTGAAGATATTCGGCGAGAAGGGCGAGGCCATTGGTGAACTGCGCCTTGTCGGCCTCTTCACTTCGGTCGCTTATACGAGTTCGGTTGCAGGCATTCCGTTCATCCGCTCCAAGGCCGATGCGGTCATCAAGCATCTGGGCTTCAACCGCGAGGACCATTCGGGCAAGGCGCTCATCAATGTGCTGGAAGAATATCCGCGCGACGAGCTTTTCCAGATCGACGTGGAAAGCCTGACGGCCAATGCCGAACTGATCCTGGCGCTCGGCGAACGTCCGCGTGTTCGTGCCGTGCCGCGTCTCGACCGTTTCGGCCGTTTCGCGACGGTGCTGGTCTATATCCCGCGTGACCGTTACGACTCGGTCGTGCGCGAAAAGATCGGGCATTATCTGGTCGACGTCTATGGCGGTGACAGTTTCGAATTCCATCCGGTCTTCCTGCAGAACGGCCTGACGCGCGTCCAGTTCGTCATTCGCCGTCACGAGCGTTCCACGCCGCATGTGGATCGTGAAGCGCTGGAAGCGGAAGTGCGTTCCATCGTTCGCACATGGGACGATGCGGTGCGTGAAAGCTCCGACACTGCCGATGCAAAGACCGTCGCGCTTGCTGCCAGCTTCCCCCCATCCTACCGCGAAATCTTCACCGCGCCGGAAGCACTCGTCGATGCGGAACGCATTGCCGGCCTCAGCGCAGAAGCTCCACTTTTCGTCGACTTCTATCGTTATCGCACCGATGGTCCCGATGCGGTTTCGCTGAAGCTTTATCATCACGGCGCGCCGGTTGTGCTGTCGCAGCGTGTGCCGCTTCTGGAAAACATGGGGTTCCGCGTCGTCAGCGAGCAGACCATCGACCTGCCTCATGCTGGCAAGGATGGCGCTGCCGTTTACGTGCACGATATGCAGCTCGTGAACGCCTATGGCGCACCGGTCGATCTCTCCGACGATGGCGAGATGCTGGAAGATGTGTTCCGCAATGTCTGGGACGGTCTGGCCGACAATGACGGCTATAACGCGCTGGTACAGACCGCGCGGCTTTCGGCACGCCAGATCATGATCCTGCGTTCCTATGGCCGTTATCTGCAGCAGGCAGGCATTGCCTATTCGCAGGGCTTCATCGCGGCTGCACTGAACCGTTATCCGGAAATCGCCAGCGATCTCTATTCGCTGTTCGATCTGCGCTTCAACCCTTCTGCCAAGCGCCGCGATGCGGCTGAAAAGAAGCTGGTTGACGCCATTGAGACCGCATTGCTTGGCGTGCCGAGCATCGACGACGACCAGATCCTGCGCCGTTTCCGCAATCTGATCGAAGCGACCCTGCGCACCAATGCCTACCAGCCGGATGCCGACGGGAAGCCGCGCGTCACCTTCGCCTTCAAGCTCAATCCGCGCCTTGTCGAAGGCCTGCCGAGCCCGCGCCCCTATCGCGAAATCTTCGTCTATGGGCCGGAAGTGGAAGGCGTGCACCTGCGCTTCGGCGCTGTCGCCCGCGGTGGTCTGCGCTGGTCGGACCGCGCGCAGGATTACCGCACCGAAGTGCTGGGCCTTGTGAAGGCACAGCAGGTCAAGAACGCGGTGATCGTGCCTGTTGGCGCCAAGGGTGGTTTCTATCCGAAGCGCCTGCCGGTCGGCGGCGATCGCAATGCGGTGTTCGAAGCTGGTCGCGATGCCTACAAGGTGTTCATCTCCACGCTTCTGTCGGTTACTGACAATATCGAGGACAATCATGTCGTGCCGCCGGCGGAAGTCGTACGCCATGACAATGACGATCCTTATTTCGTCGTTGCCGCCGACAAGGGCACGGCCACCTTCTCCGATACCGCCAATGCCATCAGCCAGGCGCATGATTTCTGGCTGGACGATGCCTTTGCATCCGGCGGTTCCGCCGGTTACGACCACAAGGGCATGGGCATCACCGCGCGCGGCGCATGGGAAGCCGTGAAGCGGCATTTCCGCGAACTCGACATGGATATCCAGAGCGAGCCTTTCACGGTTGCCGGTGTGGGCGACATGTCGGGCGACGTGTTCGGCAACGGCATGCTGCTTTCCGAGCAGATCAGGCTGGTGGCTGCGTTCGACCATCGCGATATCTTCATCGATCCGAACCCGGTTCCCGCCGATGGCTTTGCCGAGCGCAAGCGCCTGTTCGAGCTGCCGCGTTCGAGCTGGCAGGACTATGACCGCTCCAAGCTTTCGGCTGGCGGCGGCGTCTATAGCCGTAGCCAGAAGACGATCACACTCTCGCCAGAAGCAGCGGCAGTCATCGGCCTTGGAAAGACTTCCGGCACGCCGCAGGAAATCATGACCGCGATCCTGAAATCGAAGGTCGATCTCCTCTGGTTCGGCGGTATCGGCACCTATATCCGCTCGTCCGCTGAAACGGACGCACAGGTAGGCGACCGCGCCAATGACGCGATCCGCATTACCGGCTCGGAAGTGGGCGCGCGGGTGATCGGCGAAGGTGCAAATCTTGGCGTAACGCAGCGCGGGCGTATCGAATATGCGCTGGCAGGCGGTCGCGGTAATACGGACGCCATCGACAATTCGGCAGGCGTCAACTGTTCGGACGTCGAGGTCAACATCAAGATCGCGCTTGCCGCTGCCATGCGTTCGGGCAAGCTCAAGCGCCCGGCGCGCAACAAGCTTCTGGTCAGTATGACCGACGACGTGTCGGAACTGGTTTTGCGCAACAACTATCTGCAGCCGCTGGCGCTTTCGCTGAGCGAACGTCAGGGACTGGCAGAGCTGCCCTATCAGGCCCGCTTCATGGCGGAGCTGGAAAATCGCAAGCTTCTTGATCGCAAGGTCGAGTATCTGCCGTCCGATGCGCTTTTGGCTGAACGCCAGAAGGCGGGCCAGCCGCTGACACGTCCGGAACTGGCGGTTCTGCTCGCCTATGCCAAGCTGTCGCTGTCGGATGATCTGGTCGCAAGCCAGCTTCCGGACGAGCCTTACTTCCAGTCGCTGCTGATGGGCTATTTCCCGAAACGCATGGTGAAAACCTATGCGGAGGAAGTTTCCAGCCATCGTCTGCGTCGGGAAATCGTCGCGACCTTGCTGGCAAACGATGTCATCAATCGCGGCGGCATCACCTTCATCAGCCGTCTTGCCGATACGACCGGCAAGTCGCCTGCCGATATCGTCCGCGCCTATGTGGCGGTGCGTGACGGTTTCGATATCGACACGATCTACGATGCCATCGATGCGCTCGACAATAAGGTGCCGGGCGATGTGCAGAACCAGTTCTACCATCTCGTTGG
Organism: Brucella oryzae; assembly: GCF_041929965.1. NCBI lineage: Bacteria > Pseudomonadati > Pseudomonadota > Alphaproteobacteria > Hyphomicrobiales > Brucellaceae > Brucella > Brucella oryzae. The sequence goes on from NZ_JBHEEO010000017.1 coordinate 39,376, forward strand.
CGAGATGCTGCAGGCGACGACGGCCTGGGTGCTGCGCAACGATACGACACGCGCCAATCTGACGGAACTGGTGGATACGATCACCAAGGCACGTGCCGAGCTGGAACCGCGTTTCGACGGTCTGATGCCGGAATTCCTCAAGAATACGCTTCAGGCCGACAAGGCCGCTTTCGTGGAAAAAGGTGCGCCGGAAAAGCTGGCAGGGCGTCTTGCCAATCTGCAGCTTGCAGGCATCATGCCGGACATCGCGCTGATCGCGCATCTGGCCGGTGCCGACCGGGTGGTAACCGCCAAGACCTATTTCGGTGTTTCGGAAGCCTTCCGCATCGGACGCATCGAGGAAGCCGCGCGCTCCATCCCGGTTACGGATTACTATGACGGGCTTGCCCTGTCTCGTGCGAGCGATACGATCACGCAGGCTGCGCGCGGCATCACCATTGCAGCGCTCAAGCGTTTTGCCAAGGACAAGGACCCGGCGGCAGCCTGGTTTGCGGCCGATGGCGCGCGCATCGAGCAGGTGAAGAGCCGCATGGTGGCGCTGACGGAAGGTGGTGACCTGACGGTCTCGCGTCTGGCGGTTGCAGCGGGTCTGATGTCTGATCTTGCGCAATAGATCCAATCGATCCACAAATGAAAAGGGTGGCTTCGGCCACCCTTTTCTTGTTGGTTGTCTGGTGCTGAACACCATTATATGGTCCCGCTGATTTTGTGCGCAGGAGGTTAGCATTGACCGACCAAACGGTGACGATGCGTCGCTATGCTTCGCAGCGCGGCGTCTGGGGCTGGATGCTGTTCGACTGGGCTGCACAACCCTTTTTTACTGTTGTCACAACTTTTATTTTCGGGCCTTATTTCATCTCGCGTATGGCTGAGAGTCCCGAGGCTGGTCAGATTGCGTGGGGTTACGGCATCGCGGTTGCCGGTCTTCTGATCGCGATCCTGTCCCCTGTTCTGGGAGCAATTGCGGACAAGACGGGTGCGCGCAAGCCATGGATCGGCTTTTTCGCTGTGCTGAAGATTATAGGCCTCTGCCTGCTGTGGTTCGCCGTTCCGGGTGCGAATCTGTTCTGGGTACTGTGCGCGTTTTCGATGGCCATGGTGGCTGCCGAGTTTTCCATCGTCTTCAATGATTCCATGATGCCGCGTCTGGTGCCGAGCGAGGATATCGGGCGCGTCTCCAACATCGCCTGGGGGCTCGGCTATTTGGGCGGCATGATTGTGCTGATCTTCGTCGTGCTGTGTCTGGCGGCCTCGCCCGAGACCGGCAGAACCATCATTGGCATGAAGCCGCTATTCGGTCTCGATCCCGCTCTGGGCGAGGATGCGCGCATTACGGGACCGCTGGCTGCACTTTGGTATTTTGTTTTCATATTGCCGATGTTCCTGTTCACGCCGGATACAGAACGCGGTGAGCCTCTGCGCAAGGCGCTGCGCTCCGGTTTTGCGGAGCTGAAGGTAACTCTGGCCGAGGCACGCAAACGGCCTGGACTGGTCCGTTTCCTTCTGGCGCGCATGATCTATCAGGATGGCGTCAACGCTACGCTGGCGCTTGGTGCGGGCTATGCGGCGGCCTTGTTCAACTGGACGATCACCGAGATCGGGCTTTTCGGTATGGTGATGAATGTCGTGGCCATTTTCAGCTGCCTGGTCGCAAGCCGTGTCGATACGCGGATTGGTTCCAAGGCGGTCGTTATCGCCTCGCTGGTGCTCTTGCTGCTTGCCTCTATCGGCATCGTCTCGACCGGGCGCGATTACACCCTGTTCGGCCTGATGCTCTTTGCGCCCGCTCCGGAGGGAGGGCTGTTCTCCAGTTCCGCGGAACATGCCTATCTCATCTATGGTCTGATGATCGGCGCGGCCTTCGGCCCGGTTCAGGCCTCGTCGCGGTCGTGGTTTGCGCGCAGCATCAAGCCGGAGGAATCGGGCCGCTATTTCGGCATTTATGCGCTGGCCGGACGCGCGACCAGCTTTCTGGGACCGTTTCTGGTTGCAAGCGTCACAGCGCTTACATCGTCTGCCGCTGCAGGCATGTCGGTGCTGGTCGTGTTTTTCGTCGTCGGGTTCTTTCTGGCTGTCAGGACACCTTATCCCGCTGACCGATAAAGCGCTTATATCATGCCGGCCGCACTGGCGCAGGCCATGGCGAAAAGACCACCGACGAGCGGGGCGGCGACAGGTACCCATGCGTAGGCCCAATCTGAACCGCCCTTGCCGGGAATGGGAAGAAGCGCGTGGGCTATGCGCGGACCAAGATCACGGGCTGGATTGATCGCATAACCTGTTGGGCCGCCTAGCGAAACGCCGAGCGCCCATACCAGCAGGCCGACCATCAAAGGGTTGAGTGCACCAGTTGCGCCGACTGCCTTTGCGCCGATGGCGATGACGACAAACACAAGAACAAATGTGCCGATGACTTCAGTCAGGAAATTGGCAGGAATGTTGCGGATAGCTGGTGCGGTGCAGAATACGCCCAGCTTAAGTTCCTGGTCGTCGGTTGGCTTCCAGTGCGGCAGATAGGCCAGATAGACGAGGATCGCCCCTGTAAATGCCCCGAGCATCTGCGCAGTGATATAAGGCAATATCTCATGAGCCGGAAAAGTACCGGCAGCGGCGAAAGCGAGCGTGACCGCAGGATTGAGATGACCTGGCGCACCTGCGGCAACCGCCACCAATACGCCGCACAAAACGGCAAATCCCCAGCCTGCAGCGATCACGATCCAGCCGGAATTCTGGCCCTTGGACTTTGCCAGCAGCACATTGGCGACAACACCGTCGCCGAGCAGAACAAGCACCATCGTGCCCAGAAATTCACCGATAAAACCGCTGCTCATTATTAACTCCATGAAAAAGGTTTAAAAAAATCCGTGCCGACGGGTGTAAACGTCCACCGGGCGGTTGAAATCAATGGCTTTGCAATGCACCTGTCCCGGTTTCCGGACTGGCATAAGTCAAGATCGAGTGTTTATTCGACCCAGTCGAGGGAGCGCTGAACCGCTTTTCCCCAGGATTTGAACAGGCGTTCTCGCTCGTGTCTCGGCATTCGAGCATGCCAACGCTGCCCTACCTGCCAGTTTTCCACGATGTCCTGCGTGGATTTCCAGTAGTCGACGGCAAGTCCCGCCGCATAGGCAGCGCCCAGCGCCGTCGTCTCGATGATTTTCGGGCGCACGACCGGCACGTCCAGAATGTCGGACTGGAACTGCATGAGAAGGTCGTTGATGGTCATGCCGCCATCGGCGCGCAGCTCCGTGATCTCGACACCGGAATCCTTGACCATCGCTTCGAGAACTTCACGCACCTGATAGGCGCTCGCCTCCAGAGCCGCGCGCGCAATGTGGCCCTTGTTGGCGAAGCGGGTCAGCCCGGCGATGATGCCGCGCGCGGAATCCTGCCAGTGCGGCGCATAAAGACCCGAAAAGGCGGGAACGAAATAGACGTCGCCATTGTCTTCAACCGTGCGCGCCAGCGTTTCGATGTCGCCGCTCGTTTTGATAATGCCGAGATTGTCGCGAAGCCATTGCACCAGAGCGCCGGTAATGGCAATCGAACCCTCCAGCGCATAGACCGGCTTGGCACCGTCGATCTTGTAGGCAACTGTGGTCAGCAGACCGTAATTGGAGGGCACCAGTTTCTCGCCGGTATTCATCAGCATGAAGCAGCCGGTGCCGTAGGTGTTCTTGGCTTCGCCCGGGTCCAGACATGCCTGACCGAAGAGCGCTGCCTGCTGGTCGCCCAGAATACCCGCAAGTTTGACACCGGAGAGCGCGGGCAGGGTGATCTCGCCATAGACTTCGCTTGAAGAGCGGATTTCCGGCAGGCAGGCCGACGGAATATCGAACAGACGGAGGATGCCCTCGTCCCATTTCAGTGTCGAAAGATCCATGAGCTGGGTACGGGACGCATTGGTCACATCGGTGATGTGAATACCGCCATGGGTGCCGCCGGTCAGGTTCCAGACCAGCCATGTGTCGATAGTGCCGAAAAGAGCGTCTCCGGCTTCGGCTTTTTCGCGCGCACCCGGAACGTGATCGAGTATCCAGCGCAGTTTCAGCCCGGAGAAATAGGTCGAGATCGGTAGGCCCGTCTTCGCGCGCAAGCGGTCCGCGCCACCCTCTTTCGTGTAACGGGCGACGAGTTCGTCGGTGCGCGTATCCATCCAGACGATTGCATTATAGAGCGGCGCACCGGTTTTCCTGTCCCAGAGCAGGGTGGTTTCGCGCTGGTTGGTGATGCCGATGGAAGCGATATCGCTTGCCTTCAGTTTCGCCTTTTTGAGTGCGGCGGCAATGACGTGCTGCGTGTTGCGCCAGATTTCTACCGGATTGTGTTCGACCCAGCCCGCCTTGGGATAAATCTGCTCGTGTTCACGCTGGTCGCTCGCGACGATATCGCCCTGCCTGTCGAAAATGATGAAACGCGAACTCGTGGTTCCCTGATCGATGGAACCGATAAACTGCGTCATGGGGCGGGCTCCTCCTGCTCTCTCAATGCTAAAACGAATTTAAACGAAACAATACGAAACTCAACGAAAATGAAACCCTGATAAAAAGCCCCGGAATAATTGGTTCCGGGGCCTCGATAAATGCATGTTTTATAAGGGGTAGAGCATTTCCAGCAAAAGTGCGAAGCGGCTTTGCGCAGGATAATGCGTAAAAGCGCTAATGCCGGAAGTGGCGCATTCCCGTCATGACCATGGCGATGCCATGTTCGTCAGCGGCGGCGATCACTTCGTCGTCCCGCATGGAGCCGCCCGGCTGGATGACAGCGGTTGCACCCGCCTGAACGGCAGAAAGCAGGCCGTCTGCAAAGGGGAAGAACGCATCGGAAGCGACCACGCAGCCCTTGGTGAGCGGTTCTGCAAGACCGGCGGCTTCCGCAGCATCTTCCGCCTTTCGGGCTGCGATGCGGGCCGAATCCACGCGACTCATCTGGCCTGCGCCGATGCCGACCGTTGCGCCGTCCTTCACATAGACGATGGCGTTCGACTTCACATGCTTGCCGACGCGGAAGGCGAATTTCAGATCGTTGAGTTCGGCATCGGTCGGTGCACGCTTGGTGACGACCTTGAGATCGAGATCGTCGACCACACCATTGTCGCGCGACTGAACCAGCAGACCACCGGCAACGGTCTTGGCGGCAATGCCCTTGGCACGCGGGTCCGGCAGACCGCCGGTCACGAGCAATCGAAGGTTCTTCTTGGCCGCGACGATGGCCTGTGCGCCTTCGGTGGCATCCGGTGCGATGATGACTTCGGTGAAGATTTTCACGATCTCTTCAGCGGCTTCCTCATCGAGCGTCTTGTTGAGCGCAACAATGCCGCCAAAGGCCGAAACCGGATCGCAGGCGAGCGCCTTGAGGTAGGCTTCCTTAATGGTGGCAGCTTCCGCCACGCCGCACGGATTGGCGTGCTTGATGATGGCGACGGCTGCGGTGCGGGCCGGATCGAATTCGGCCACCAGCTCGAAAGCCGCATCGGTGTCGTTGATGTTGTTGTAGGAAAGCTGTTTGCCCTGAAGCTGCGTCGCAGTGGCAACGCCCGGACGTTGTTCGCCGGTGAGATAAAAGCCAGCCGTCTGGTGCGGGTTTTCACCGTAGCGCATGACGGAATGCAGCTTGCCTGCGACCGAGCGATAGGTCGGGGTTTCTTCATTGATGGCTTCGGCAAACCAGTTGGAAATGGCCGCATCATAGGCTGCCGTGCGCGAGAAGGCTTTTGCGGCAAGCTTTTTGCGGAAGGCGAGCGGCAGTGAGCCTGAATGCTTTTCCAGTTCGGCCACAACGTCGGCATAGTCGGCAGGATCGACGACCGTTGCGACATAGGCATGGTTCTTGGCGGATGCGCGGATCATCGCCGGGCCGCCAATGTCGATGTTCTCGACGGTGGTGTCGTAGTCACCACCCTTGAAGCGGACTTCCTCGAACGGATAGAGATTGATGACGGCAAGATCGATGCCGCCAATGCCGTGTGCTTCCATGGCCGCGACATGTTCCGGGTCGTTGCGCACGGCGAGCAGACCGCCATGGACTGCCGGATGCAGTGTCTTGACACGCCCGTCCATGATTTCCGGGAAGCCGGTTACTTCGGACACGTCCTTCACCGGAATGCCTTCTGCGGCAATCGACTTGGCGGTGCCGCCGGTCGAGAGGATTTCGACGCCTTGCGCATGAAGCGCCTTGGCGAAATCGATCAGGCCGGTTTTGTCGGAAACGGAAAGGAGGGCGCGGCGCACCCGATGAAGATCGGGAGCGGGAATATGCTTGGAGCTGACAGCCATAGGGAGTTGGTCTCTTCGTTGCTGAAACGGATGCGTTCAGGAAAGTGGACGGCTCGCCCTAACACAAGCGCGCCGAGAATCCTACCGCAAAAGACCATTTTGAACTTTATACGTAACTGCCAAGCGCGACGCGGCTGAACTGCCAGTTCACTTCCGGCAGGTCGGAAGCCGGGAAGGAGAGCACGATCTGCTTCGATGTCACGGGACCACGGAAACCCGCAAAGAAGATCGAATCCTCCAATTGCGGCGCAACTTCAAAACAGGAGAATACCCAGGTGTCGTCGCGGTCGGCCGACAGGACGATCAATCCGTTCTCGTCGAAGGAAATATCGACCGAGGGATGCAGGTGGAAGCGCACGGCAATATTGTCGCGCCCGTTGGCCTTCAACGGACGGCCATCGCCGCGATAGAAGCGGTCCGCGCCCTGAATGACGCTGCCATTATGCGACAGCACGAGGCGGCGTTCGTGATAGATGCCGAACAGGCGCGCATAGCCGTCATGGCTGGCGACGAAACCCTGTCGACCCATTTCCTCGATCCGGTCGCGCTGCACGCGGGTAGGGCCCGCAATGATCGGCGTGCCGATCATGTTGGACAGCCCCGTATTGAGGCTGAAGCGGCACGAGGAGGTGTCGTTGATGGTGGCAGTGGAATGCGCAGCCGTCGAGCGGCCCAATGGACGAAATTCCGGCGGGCCGAAACGGTCGATGCCGGAATTGACGATATAGCGCTGGCGTCCGGAGGACATTTCAAAGGCGAGACAACCGGCATGGGCGTCCCGCGATGCCGTGACCGGCGGCGGCAGCCCGGTATCGGCGATGATGGTGGTGGAACCCATCGAGAGCCGCTCATAGCCCGAATAGGGCGCATGGGTCAGCGGCGATCCGGCGGTTTCATCATGCCGGAGGACCGAAATGATGCGCTCCGGCATGGTCGGGCCGACGCCGTTGAAAAGCGCAAGGCTGCCATCCTGATGGCGGAAGAAGCGTAGGGCTGGCAACATGCGCTCGACGGCTTCGATCAGCGCCTTGGGTGGGGATTCGGTGCCATTGGCATAGGTCTGGCGAAGCGGCAGAAGATCGGCCAGCAGCTCCAGAACCGTAACGGGATTGCGCGAGATATGCCCGCCATCGGGCAGGATCTGGCGCTTCAGCTCGTATTCCAGATTACGCCGGGCGGAGCGTGCCGTCGGCGGCGAAACGGGCAGGGCCAGGGCGGCGAAGGCAAGAGCGATGCGCGCGCGCAAGCGTTCCTCACCGTCATCCATGGCGGCTGCGACAGTGCGCAGATAGCGCACCTGCATGGCCAGCGAACGCATGAACTTGCGATAGGCGGGAAGTTCGGCACCCGACAGGATGAGGTTCGAATGCTGCAGCCAGGCGATGATGCGCTGGGCGGTGACTTCCGGCGCCCAGGCGATGCCGCCGATACGCTTGCCGAACATGCGCATCCAGTCATCGACGAGCGCGCGCGCATTGGCGGTTGCCAGTTCGCTATTGGCGCTTTTCAAATGGCGCAGCCAGCCGAAGCTTTGCAAAGCCGCTTCCCATTCCGGTGTCGGCGGCTCGACCGCGAAGGGCGACAATCCGCCGGTTTCGACGAGACGACCGGCCAGCGCAAAGCGGCCGTGATAGAATTCCTGTGCCAGTTGCGGGTCGGCGACGCGCAGATCGGGCGGGGCGATCAGGATACGGTCCGGGGTAAAGCCGGTGAAGCGCCAGCGATAAAGCGGCCCCATACGCAGACGGCGGCTGAACTTGCGCCAAGCCTGTGCAACGGCCAGTCCCCAAAGATGTGGGGTTTCGCTGAGGGCAACTGCCACCCGGTCTTTCTCCGTATCGTTTGTCATTATTCTGCGGCCAAATCGAACAGCCGGCGTCCTTTGATACAATTGTACTGAAATGGTGAATCGAGCGTTAACCATAGGATGCAAGTCATGCATCCTATGCCAGTTTTGCTAATTTATCAGCGATTGCTATATGCGCTTGAAGCGGGCCGCGAAGAAGCCGTCCATGCCGGCCATCTGCGGATTGCCGTCGAAACGATCCGGCGGCAGGTCTGCAGGCGTAGATCGCAAAAAGCCTTCCGCCGTCACCAGCCCATCCAATCCGGCGCAATCCTGCTCCGTGATCGGATAGGATTCCAGCAGCGGATTTTCCGCCGCCTTGCGCGCCATTTCCTCGCCTTCGAGCGGATGCAGCGAACAATTGGAAAAGACGATCACGCCGCCGGGTTTGACCAGCGTGGCCGCGTGCGCCAGAAGCTTGCCCTGAAGTTCCGCGAGTTTTGCAATGTCCTGCGGCGTCTTGGTCCACGGCACGTCCGGATGACGGCGCACCGTGCCGGTGGACGAGCAGGGCGCGTCGAGCAGCACGGCATCGAACAGGTCTTCCGGCTGGAAATCCATCAGATTGGTGGCGACGGTCTTGGCCTCGAAACCGAGCCGTTCCAGATTGCCATTGAGGCGCTTCAGCCGGTTTTCGGATAGGTCGAGCGCGGTCACGTCTGCACCCTGAAGCACAAGCTGGGCCGTCTTGCCGCCGGGGGCGGCACACAGATCAGCAACCCGTTTGCCTTTGATGTCACCCATCAGGCGCGCTGGCAGGCTTGCCGCCACATCCTGTACCCACCAGTCGCCCTCGGCAAAGCCGGGCAGATCGGTGAGATTGCCTTCGACCGTTTGCAGGCGCACCGAACCGTTGGGCAGCGCGACACCACCAAGCTTTTCGGCCCATGCCTTCGCATCGCCCTTGACCGTGAAATCGATTGGCGGCTCATAGGCGTGCATGGCAAGAATGCTTGCTGCTTTTTCCGCGCCATAGGCGTCGGTGATGCTTTTGGCAAACCACTCCGGCACATTGGTTTCAGGCTGGAATGTGTGGGCGAGCGCGCGTTCCTTGTTGCGCGCGAGACGCCGCAGCAGCGCATTGACTAGGCCGGCATATTTGCGGTTGCGCGGATCGCTGTTCGCCGCTTCCACCGCCAGATCGACCGCCGAATGGTCGGGCAGGTCGAGATAGAAAATCTGCGCGATGGCGACATGCAGAAGATGTTTCAGTGCCACGGCATTTTCCGGCAATGGGCGGTCGAGGCGCTTGTTGATGGCGCGTTCGATGCTGCCGCGATTGCGCAGCGCAGAACCGAGAATGGCGCGAACCAGCGCGCGGTCGCGCGGCTCCAGCGCCAGATATTGGGGATGGCCATGGGTATTGTCGGTCAGGCCGTCGAGCGAGGTCTTCTTTTCGATCACCGCGCCGAGAAGGCGTGCGGCACACAAACGCGCTGCCAGACCGGGGCGCAGCTCTGCGGCGTTGTTGTTCTGCGGCTTCTTGTTTCCACGCTTCGGCGCAGGCTTTTTATCGTTCACACTGTTCTACTTTATTTAGGACCACGGCCCCCGATAACCGGAACCGCCATTGCTGTTACCGCCTGCATTACCCCATGGACCGGTGCTTTGGGAAGGGGCCGCGGCACGCGGCGCCATTCCAGCCGAGCGGATGCCCATTTCGGCAGCCATCTGTTCAAGGGCGGCGATGCGATTATCGGTATCCGGGTGCGTCGAGAAAAGATTGTCTGCGCCACGTCCGCTCAGGGGATTGATGATGAACATATGCGCGGTTGCCGGGTTGTGTTCCGCTTCCTCATTTGGGATGGCCCTGGCGCCGCGCGCGATCTTGCCCAGCGCCGAGGACAGCCACAGCGGATTGCCGCAGATTTCCGCGCCGCGCTTGTCGGCGGCATATTCGCGGGTGCGGCTGACGGCCATCTGTACGATCATCGCGGCAAAGGGGGCGACGATCATGGCGAGAATGGTGCCGACCACCCCCATGATGCCGTTGCCGTTCTCGCGATTGCCGCCAAGGAAGAAGGCAAAATTGCCGAGCATGGATATGGCGCCCGCAAGCGTTGCAACGATGGTCATGGTCAGCGTGTCGCGGTTCTGGACGTGCGCCAGCTCATGCGCCATCACGCCTGCGACTTCTTCCGGCGACAGGCGGTTGAGAAGGCCGGTCGTCGCGGCAACGGCGGCATTTTCGGGATTGCGGCCCGTGGCAAAGGCGTTCGGCTGGTCTTCATGGATGATGTAGACCTTGGGCATGGGAAGGCCCGCATTGGCGGCCAACCCGCTCACCATTCGGTAATAGTCCGGTGCGCTGCGCTCATCCACTTCCTGCGCATTGTACATGCGCAGCACCATCTTGTCGGAGTTCCAGTAGCCGAACAGGTTCATGGCGACAGCGATCACAAGCGCGATCATCATGCCGCCGCCGCCGCCTAGCAAATAGCCGATGCTCATGAACATGACCGTCATGAGGGCGATCAGCATGGCAGTTTTCGTCATATTCATCCGTGGCGGTCTCCAAAATCTTAATCGTGCATGGCCCGCAAGGGTTTTGCACCGCGTGCCTTTCTGCCTATATGATGGGTATGAACAGGCTTCGCTTCAATAATGGGAGCTGATGCAGCCAACAGGAATATTACCGATGAGCGAAAAAACCGAAGCAACCGAAAGCCCGGAAAACGCAGGCGCGCGCATGTTCGAAGACTTGCCGCCAGCTGCCCAGCGCGCGCTGAAGGAAGCCGAAGCACGCCGCATAGCTGAAAGGGCAAACGAAGCGCCCCGCGAAATCGGCGGACGCGGCGGCAAGGACCCTGCCCGTTATGGTGACTGGGAGATCAAGGGCAGGTCGATAGATTTCTGATTATTGAACTGCGGATGGCCGACTCGCCGCAACCCTCGTCCTGAGCCGGTGGGCGGCACCGTGTCGAAGGCGAGATAGCGCTTCGCGCTATTTCTTTTACTTAGCGTGGCCTGTGAACAGACAGGCCGAGATTCGTGGTGTGAGGCGGGTCGGTGCAACCGGAATGTCAGCAGAATGGCTGAATTGGTCGAAATCATTTGACCTGATCTTATTTTCGGATAGGTCGTTTAATTTCAGCCCCATTTTTTAATTGCTTTTATTCTACCCTAAAAATTATAGTTTATCATGAGTTGTATGTCAGGTATATTCATATGCCATTATTTGTATTTTTAATAACACTGTTATTGATCGTATTTTGCACTGATTATCATAATTTATTGAGATTGAGATGACTGGATATTTACTCTCTAGGAGAATGGCGGCCAATAGTTTGAGTGTTTGCCCTGAAACTCCAAAAACAGAAGGTGCCACTGCGCTGGCTCCTGAGCAAGGAGATCATGTTTTTGGGGACATTATAGGTGTCGTTAAGGGGGCTATAGACGATGTTCGTAGGCACGATAAGTGGAACAGACCTACGTTAAATAATCGAGATTCGATTGCGTCTTTTGTAAAACGTTGTGAACACTTGTATTCAATGGATATGGGGCACCATTCTGTGCAAGAAAACCCGATGACACAGCGAACGGGGCCAGCTGAACTTGATGAGCATTCACATATGTTTGGGCGGCGAGCCGAAATAGTGAGATGGCATATTGTAAACATAATGGAAGAAGGGTTCACTTTTTATAGATATGCCAAGCTTAGAAGTGAGTTTGATGAGCTTATTGGTGTATTGATAGATGAAACTGCTTTAGAGCATTATCTTAAAAGAAGAAAAGAAGTAAGAATTGCTAATTATAGTACAGTTAGGCATAAAGCAATTTCAGTAGATTGTGCATTGAAAATGTTGGAGAGTGCTCCACAAAACCGGGAGAAGGAGACGATACGTTCCATAATAGCGCGTATCGAGCACTTTAAATGGGGGTTTCTCCAGATCATCAAGAATGATTATTACTATACAATGACCGATAAAAAAATATAATACGGGGAAATTTTTGAATTTTCCCGTATTATACAGAATACTAAATCGCTTTTTATTTCTTGTTCTGGCGATTTTCGATCAGGTCGTCCACGACGCCCGGATCGGCCAGCGTCGAGGTGTCGCCCAGTGCGCCGAACTCGTCTTCGGCGATCTTGCGCAGGATACGGCGCATGATCTTGCCCGAACGGGTTTTCGGCAGGCCCGGTGAGAACTGGATCTTGTCCGGCGTGGCGATCGGGCCGATTTCCTTGCGCACGTGCTGGGTCAGTTCCTTGCGCAACGCATCTTCGTCCTGAACTGCTTCGCCTGTCATCAGCGTGACATAGCAGTAGATGCCCTGTCCCTTGATCGGATGCGGGTAGCCCACGACGGCGGCTTCCGAAACCGAGTGATGCGAGACAAGCGCCGATTCGATTTCCGCCGTACCGAGGCGGTGGCCGGAAATGTTGAGCACGTCATCGACGCGGCCGGTGATCCAGTAATAGCCATCCTCATCGCGGCGGCAGCCGTCGCCCGAAAAATACAGGCCCTTATAGGTGGAGAAATAGGTTTCGATGAAGCGCTTGTGGTCGCCGTAGACGGTACGCATCTGGCCCGGCCAGGAGTCGGAGATGCACAGGTTGCCGTCGGCTACGCCCTCCAGCAGATTGCCTTCATTGTCCACCAGCACCGGCTTGACGCCGAAGAACGGGCGCGTTGCCGAACCGGGTTTCAAATCGGTGGCACCCGGCAGCGGCGTGATAAGGATGCCGCCATTTTCCGTCTGCCACCATGTATCGACGATGGGGCATTTCTGGTCACCCACGACATGGTAATACCATTCCCACGCTTCCGGATTGATCGGCTCGCCGACCGAGCCCAGCAGGCGCAGCGTCGAGCGCGACGAGCGGGTGACGAATTCGTCGCCCGCGCCCATAAGCGCGCGCAGTGCGGTCGGCGCAGTGTAGAAGATGTTGACGTGATGCTTGTCGACCACTTCCCAGAAACGGCCCTGGTCGGGGAAGTTGGGTACGCCTTCGAACATCAGCGTCGTCGCGCCATTGGCGAGCGGGCCGTAGACGATATAGGAGTGGCCCGTCACCCAGCCCACATCCGCCGTGCACCAGTAGATGTCGCCATCGTGATAGTCGAAGACATATTGGTGCGTCATCGATGCATAGACGAGATAGCCGGCCGTCGTGTGCAGCACACCCTTCGGCTTGCCTGTCGAGCCGGATGTGTAGAGGATGAAGAGCGGATCTTCCGCATCCATCGGTTCCGGGTCGCAGGTCGGTTCGACGCTTGCGACTTCCTGATGGTACCAGAGGTCGCGGCCCGGTCCCCAGCTCACCTTGCCGCCGGTGCGGCGCACGGTGAGAACCTTGTTGACCATGACATATTGCTTGGCGGCGATGTCGATGGCGGTATCGGTATTTTCCTTCAGGGGAACCGGCTTGCCGCCGCGCACGCCTTCATCGGCCGTGATGACGAACGTGGATTCACAGTCGACGATACGACCGGCAAGCGCCTCTGGCGAGAATCCGGCGAAAACGACCGAGTGCACAGCGCCGATGCGCGCGCAGGCCAGCATCGCATAGGCCGCTTCCGGGATCATCGGCAGATAGATCGTGACACGGTCGCCCTTCTTCACGCCATGCTTCTTCAGCACATTGGCCAGACGGCAGACATTTTCGTGAAGTTCACGATAGGTGATCTTCTTATCGATATAGGGATTGTCGCCTTCCCAGATGATGGCGACCTGGTCGCCACGGCTCTTCAGATGACGGTCGATACAGTTATAGGAAACGTTGGTAACCCCGTCCTCGTACCACTTGATGGACACGTCACCGTTGAAATCAGTGTTTTTGACCTTGGTGAAGGGCTTGAACCAGTCGATGCGCCGTCCGTGCTTTGCCCAGAAGCTGTCCGGGTCGCTCACGCTCTCCTGATACCATTCGAGATAGGTTGCGTTGTCGATGAGCGTGTTTCTCTTTGCCTCGGCGAGAACCGGGTAAAGCTTTTCCGACATGATTTCCTCCTTCGGCATCCCCCGAGCCGGACGATATCCCACTCGTAATAAATGCACCCAAAAACTGACCGGCACCTCCCGCCGGGTGAGACGGTTCACCGTGAAAGGCGAGACCATCGGGTGCCTTGTCTACCTTCCATTGCGGGCAAGGTAAATTAGACAATCGGCGCGTCTATGATCCACAATGACGCATCGTTAGAAATAGCAACTGGCAGCACTCGCTGTCGAATGGTGCTAATATATTGTTTTTACAATTTAAAAACCATTTGGAGTGATTATCTCCTATTCAGGAGCCTGACAATATGGCTCTTCACAAAAAGGGGAAATCGCTATGACGACGTCCGCTTTGAATGCAAAGTCAGCCTTCGAACTCCAACTCGCCGGTTATGGCCTGACGACGGCGAAAGTCTTCTACCACTTGCCCGATCATCCGCATCTGCTGCAGCTTTTCGTCTGGCAGGATTATGACATCGCGCCCGATTTTCCGGTGCTCAATCACTTCATCGAATTCTGGAATCGGGAAATCGACGGACCTTTGCATTCGGTCAGCTACACGCATTTCCGGCTGCTTGGCCCTTCGGACTGGAGGAATGTGCAGGGCGAGATCGTCCTGCATTAATATTGTTTTGGTCAAAGTATTCAGGCGGGGTTGGCATAGCTCCGCCCGCCGAAGATGGCCGAGCCGACACGCACCGATGTCGCGCCGAAACCGATGGCGGTTTCATAATCGCCCGACATGCCCATGGAGAGCTTTTCGACCTGTGCCTCGCGGGCGAGCTTTTCCAGAAGCGCGAAATGCGGCCCCGGATTTTCATCCGCAGGCGGGATGCACATCAGCCCCTCGATGGCGAGGCCATGTTCCTTGCGGCAGCGCTCGACAAAAGCGACAGCTTCCTTGGGCGCGATACCGGCCTTCTGTTCTTCAAGTCCGGTATTCACCTGCACGTAAAGCTTCGGGGCCTTGTTCTGCTTCCTGATTTCGGCGGCGAGGGCGGCGGCAATCTTTTCGCGGTCGACGGTTTCGATGACATCGAAGAGGGCGACGGCATCGGCGGCCTTGTTGGACTGAAGCGGGCCGATGAGATGCAGTTCGATGCCGGAATAATCCTCGCGCAGCCCTGGCCATTTTCCTTGCGCTTCCTGCACGCGGTTTTCGCCGAAGACCCGCTGGCCGGCGTCGAGGGCCGGGCGGATTGCTTCCGCGTCGAAGGTTTTCGACACGGCGACGAGCGTTACGGCCCCCTTGTCGCGCTGTGCTTCCTTTTCGGCATTGGCGATTGCGGCCTTGACCGTATTCAGGTTCGTGACGATATCTGACATGAAACTCTCGCTTTCAGGCTTTTCATCCGCAAAAGGTTGACGCTTTCGCCAATACGTGGTGAAGGTCGCCATTAAACATCGACTCTCCTTATTGCATCACCTTCGTACGAGTAAATACGGTCATGGCAGCCGAACGTTATAATCCGCGCGTGGCGGAAGCTCATTGGCAGAAAGTCTGGGAAGAAGACCGGACCTTCGAAACCGACAATAGCGACAGCCGCGAGAAATATTATGTGCTTGAGATGTTTCCCTATCCATCGGGACGCATCCATATGGGCCATGTGCGCAACTATGCGATGGGTGACGTGGTTGCCCGTTATAAGCGCGCCAAGGGGTTCAACGTGCTTCATCCGATGGGATGGGACGCGTTCGGCATGCCTGCGGAAAATGCGGCAATGCAGAACAAGGTTCATCCGAAGGAATGGACCTACCAGAACATCGCCACGATGCGCAGCCAGCTGAAATCGATGGGGCTTTCGCTTGACTGGGCGCGTGAATTCGCGACCTGCGACGTGGAATATTATCATCGCCAGCAGATGCTGTTCATCGACCTTTTCGAAAAAGGTCTGGTGACGCGCAAGACCTCCAAGGTCAACTGGGACCCGGTCGACAACACCGTGCTTGCCAACGAGCAGGTGGTGGACGGCCGCGGCTGGCGTTCAGGCGCGCTGGTCGAACAGCGTGAACTGACGCAGTGGTTCTTCAAGATCACTGATTTCAGCGAGGAATTGCTGGCCGGTCTCGATACGCTCGACCAATGGCCCGAAAAAGTTCGCCTGATGCAGCGCAACTGGATCGGCAAGTCGGAAGGTCTGCAGGTTCGTTTTGCGCTGGACGGCAATACGGCGCCTGCCGGTTTCTCGGAAATCGAAGTCTATACGACCCGTCCGGACACGCTGTTCGGTGCGGCTTTCGTGGCTATTTCCGCCGATCATCCGCTGGCGAAGAAACTGGCTGAAGACAATGCTTCGCTCGCAGGCTTCATTGACGAATGCCATCATCATGGCACGTCGCTGGCAGCGCTTGAAACGGCTGAGAAGAAGGGTTTCGACACCGGCGTCAAGGTCAGGCACCCGTTCGACGAGAACTGGGAACTGCCGGTCTATGTCGCCAATTTCGTGCTGATGGAATATGGCACGGGCGCGGTTTTCGGCTGCCCGGCACACGATCAGCGCGACCTGGACTTCGCCAACAAGTACAAATTGAAGGTTACACCTGTCGTTCTGCCGAAGGGCGAGGATGCGGCAAGCTTCAGCATCGGTGAAACGGCCTATACCGACGATGGCGTGATGATCAATTCGCGCTTCCTCGACGGCATGACGCCGGAGGCTGCCTTTAATGAAGTGGCGAATCGTCTGGAAAAAACCAGCCTCGGCAATCAACCGCAGGCAAGCCGCAAGGTGCAGTTCCGCCTGCGCGACTGGGGCATCTCGCGCCAGCGTTATTGGGGTTGCCCGATCCCGATGATCCATTGCGAAAGCTGTGGCGTCAATCCGGTGCCGCGCGCCGATCTGCCGGTCAAGCTGCCGGATGATGTCGAGTTCGACCGTCCGGGCAATCCGCTCGACCGTCATGCGACCTGGCGTCATGTGAAGTGCCCGAAATGCGGTGCCGATGCGCGCCGTGAAACCGATACGATGGACACGTTCGTCGATTCGTCCTGGTACTATGCCCGCTTTACGGCACCGTGGGAAAACGAACCGACCGACCGCAAGGTTGCCGATCACTGGCTGCCGGTCGATCAGTATATCGGCGGTATCGAACACGCGATTTTGCATCTGCTCTATTCGCGTTTCTTCACCCGTGCGATGAAGGTCGCCGGTCACGTCGGCATCGACGAGCCGTTCAAGGGCCTGTTTACGCAGGGCATGGTCGTACACGAAACCTACAAGGCCGATGGCCAGTGGGTGGCGCCTGCCGATATTCGCATCGAGGAAACCGACGGCAAGCGCAGCGCGACCCTGCTCTCGACAGGCGAGCCGGTGGAAATCGGTTCCATCGAGAAGATGTCGAAGTCGAAGAAGAACGTCGTCGATCCCGATGACATCATCGCTTCCTATGGGGCCGACACGGCGCGCTGGTTCATGCTGTCTGATTCGCCGCCCGAGCGTGACGTGATCTGGACGGAAGCCGGTGCCGAAGGCGCCCATCGTTTCGTGCAGCGCGTCTGGCGTCTGGTGGCGGAAGCGGCTGAGCAGTTGAAGGACGTTGCCCCGAAGGCCGGTACGCAGGGCGAAGCTCTCGTTGTTTCCAAGGCTGCGCACAAGGCGGTCAAGGCTGTCGGAGATGATATCGAGAAACTCGCCTTCAACCGTGGCGTTGCCCGCCTTTACGAGCTGGTCAACACGGTTGCAGGTTCTCTGCAGCAGGTTGCTTCAGGTAGCGCCGATGACGAATTGAAGAGCGCTACGCGTGACGCCACCGAAAAGCTGATCCTGATGCTGGCACCGATGATGCCGCATCTGGCTGAACAGTGCCTGGCGGCGCTGGGCGGCAGGATTGCTGGTCGTGAAACGCTGGTTGCCCGCAGTGCCTGGCCGGCGTTCGATCCGGCATTGGTGGTGGAAAACGAGATCGTTTTGCCGGTACAGATCAACGGCAAGAAGCGTGGGGATTTGACAATCGCCCGCGACGCTGATCAAGCTAGCATCCAGCAGGCGGTGCTCGAACTTGACTTCGTCAAGGCTGCGCTCAACGGGGGCTCGCCGAAGAAGGTTATCGTGGTGCCGCAAAGGATCGTCAATGTCGTTGCCTGACCGCTTTTTCTCCGCAATCAAAGCCTTCCGGGTTGTGTTTTTCGCACTTGGGGCTGCGGTTCTGATGGCTGGATGCACCGTGCAGCCGCTTTATTCGTCCGGCGCTGGCGCTGGTGGAACCATAGGCGGCAGCGTGACGCCGGATATGCGCACCAAGCTTGCTTCGGTGGCAATCGATCCGGCTGGCGATGTGTTTCAGCAGCAGGTCCGTAATCGCCTGATCTTCCTGCTTGGCGGGGGTGCCGGTGAACCGGCCAATCCGACCTATCGGCTTGGTCTCGGTCTGAGCAGCAGCACGATTTCTGCCGTAAGCGTGGACATTGGCGATCAGACCGACCGCACGGGCCGCCCATCCGCAGGTATCGTCAAGGCGACATCGAACTTTGTTCTGCGTGACAAGGATGGCAAGCCGCTTGCCACAGGCACCCGCACGGTTGGTGCATCCTTCGACCGTCCGCGTCAGGAATTCGCGAACCTGCGTGCCGAACGCGATGCACGCAAGCGCGCTGCGGAAGAACTGGCCGAACAGATATTCCTCGCGCTGGCGATGAAAATGTCGAAGCTCTGATATTTCTTTCATCTGAAATGGAAAAGCGGCGCTTTCGAGCGCCGTTTTTTGTTTGGCTTCAGTGTCGTGCCTGGCGAAATATAAAAAAGGCGAGCCGATGGCCCGCCTTTTACATCTTGCTGGAAATCGTCGATCAGGCGATCTTCTGGCCGGTCTTCGCCCAATCGGCGAGGAAGGTTTCGAGGCCCTTGTCGGTCAGCGGATGCTTGACCAGTGCCTTGAGCGTTGCCGGAGGCGCGGTCACGACATCAGCGCCGATGAGTGCTGCTTCCTTGACGTGATTGACGGTACGAACCGAAGCGGCAAGAATTTCGGTGCGGAAATCGTAATTGTCATAAATGGTGCGGATTTCGGCAATCAGTTCCATGCCGTTGATGCCGGTGTCGTCCAGACGGCCAATGAACGGCGAAATGAAGGTCGCGCCCGCCTTGGCTGCCAGAAGCGCCTGATTGGCCGAGAAGCAGAGCGTCATGTTGACCTTGTGGCCTTCCGACGACAGGGCCTTACAGGCTTTCAGTCCGTCGAGGGTGACGGGCAGCTTGATGCAGATATTGTCAGCAATCTTGGCGATGACGGCTGCTTCCTTCATCATCTGCTCATACTCGGTCGCGGCAACCTCGGCGGAAACCGGGCCCTTGACGATGTTGCAGATTTCCTTGGTAACTTCGATAATGTCACGACCCGACTTCAGAATAAGGGACGGGTTGGTGGTCACGCCATCGACCAGCCCAAGATCATTGAGCTCGCGGATTTCCTTGACGTCCGCAGTGTCCACGAAAAACTTCATAACAGCGTTCCTCCATAATGAGCGCGGGTGGATTTGAGGAATTTAAAACCATTTAATTCCCGGAAGGTGGCTTTTCTTTAGCGCAAAGCCGCGCCAAGGTCACGCGATCATGTCGAAAGATTCGCACGATATTTCCAGTCTGTTTCCGGAGCTCGCACCACGGGTCGTTCCCGTGCTCGTGCCCATGCCCGCGATGCGGCCTTATTCTTATATGGTTCCGCCGGGCATGAACGTCCAGCCCGGATCGATCGTGCGCGTGCCGTTGGGACCAAGGGAAGTTGCGGGGATCGTCTGCGAGGGCGAGACCGATGCCGTTGACGCCAGGAAATTGCGGGAGATTTCAGAGGTTTTCGACTGTCCGCCGGTGGGGGGCGACATGCTGCGCTTCATGCGCTGGGCCGCCGACTACACGCTGTCGCCGCCCGGCATGGTGGCGCGCATGATCCTGCGTGTGCCTGCCGCCTTCGATCCCGAGCCGCCGGTGCCGGGCCTTCGCTATTCCGGCAGCGAGCCGGAGCGCATGACCGAAGCACGTGCGCGGGTGATGGAGCTTGCTCGTGATGGGCTTGCCTGGACCCGATCCGGCCTTGCCCATGCGGCGGGTGTCTCCATGACGGTCGTGGACGGGCTGAAGACACAAGGCATTTTTGAAGAAGTCATGCTGCCGCCGCCAGCCGTGGTGGCAAAGCCGGATATCGACTATGCGCGGGCTACGCTTTCTGAAGACCAGCAGGCAGCCGCTGAAATGCTGTCGGAAGCCGTCGAAGCCGATTGTTTTTCGGTTTCGCTGCTCGACGGCGTGACCGGATCGGGCAAGACCGAGGTCTATTTCGAAGCCGTCGCAAAGGCGATCGAGCAAGGCAGGCAGGTGCTGATTCTCCTGCCTGAAATCGCGCTTACGCAGCAGTTTCTCGACCGGTTCCATGACCGTTTTGGGGCGAAGCCCGCCGAATGGCATTCTGACCTTGCCCCCCGCACCCGGGAGCGCGTCTGGCGACAGATTGCCGAGGGTACGGTGCGGGTTGTGGCAGGCGCGCGGTCGGCGCTTTTTCTGCCCTTCAAAGAGCTGGGGCTGATCGTCGTCGATGAAGAACATGATCCGGCTTACAAACAGGAAGATCGTGTTTTCTACAATGCGCGCGACATGGCAGTGGTGCGCGGTCATATCAGCGGTTTCCCGGTGGTCTTGGCTTCGGCCACGCCGTCCATCGAAAGTCAGGTCAATGCGGAGCAGGGGCGCTACAAGCGAATCAAGCTTTATGGTCGTTATGCGGAAGCGGCTCTGCCCGATTTGAAGACCATCGACATGCGGCGTTCGCCACCGCCGCCGGGCCGGTTTCTGTCGCCTGCACTGACCGAAGCTGTCGGCAAGACGGTGGAACGCGGCGAGCAGGCGCTTCTGTTCCTCAACCGGCGAGGCTATGCACCCCTTACGCTTTGCCGTGTCTGCGGTCATCGTTTCCAGTGTCCGCAATGTTCAAGCTGGCTGGTAGAGCATCGTTTTCGCGGGCAGCTGATGTGCCATCAGTGCGGCTATCATGAACCGGTGCCGGAAGCCTGCCCTGAATGCGGCACGCTTGATCATCTGGTCGCCTGCGGTCCGGGTGTGGAACGCATCGCAGAAGAAGTGGCGGCAACTTTCAGCGAGGCGCGAATCATAGTTCTTTCGTCGGATATGGCGGGCGGCGTGAAGCGGCTGCGGCTGGAACTCGACGCTATCGCAAAGGGCGAGGCGGATATCGTTATCGGCACGCAGCTTGTTGCCAAGGGGCACAACTTTCCCAACATGACGTTGGTGGGCGTCGTCGATGCCGATCTGGGGCTTGCCAATGGCGATCCGCGCGCCGCTGAGCGTACCTTCCAGCTTCTTAATCAGGTGACGGGACGTGCCGGCCGAACTGGTCGCAAGAGCCTCGGCCTCATCCAGACCTACCAGCCGGATCATCCGGTGATGCGGGCAATCGTCAGCGGCGATGCGGACGCATTCTATGCCCGTGAAATCGAGGAGCGTGAGCGAAGCGCTTTGCCGCCTTTCGGGCGGCTTGCTGCGCTGATCATCTCTGCCGACAACCGGCCCGATGCGGAAAATCATGCGCGTGCGCTTCGTCGCGCGGCGCCTTCATCTTCGGAGATTTCCGTGCTCGGACCTGCCGAAGCTCCCTTGGCGCTCGTAAGGGGAAGACACCGTTTCCGCATTCTGGTGCACGGAACGAAACGCGCTGATATTCAAGGATTTATCCGTGCACTTCTGGCGGCGGCACCCAAGGAAAAAGGCTCGATCCGCGTACAGGTGGATATCGATCCGCAAAGCTTCCTCTAGTGTGGCGAACCCGAAATTCGTCTCACTCAGGAGTGAGGTTGCGTACGAATTCCGGATTCAAAGCCACACTAGGCCGTACTGCTGTCGCAGCAGGTGCGAAAAAAATAGCTTGCTTCTCTAGTCGCTAGAGGATGCAGACTTAGCCTCCAAGGTTCCATGAGGCTCGAAACCAATGAGAATTAGTCCTGCTCATCAAACGCGATCTTCTTCGAATAATGGCCCCGGTTTCTGGCTGGTTGCCCTTGTTGGACTGGTCATCTGGACAGTGCTGATGTGGTTTGCCTACTACGTCTCGGATGCCGTGATTGTCTGGGTCAGCGGTAATGGACCGGCATTGGCCGAGACCGGCAAAAGCTTGATCGGCAAAGAAGCGACCGCGCTGCTGGATGTGTTCAAGCTGGACCAGGTTGCAGGTTCAGGGATAGGATTGCTGCATAGTCTGCTCGTTCCAGCACTTTGGATCATATGGGCGATCGGCGCGATAGCCATCCTTTTTCTCCGGTCTCTATTGGCTCGTATCATTGCGATTCGCGGTTCGCCACCGCGCTGACGGCTCGGTTTATACGTCTGAATTTCTTGGCGATTTCGCTGGAATTTCAGGTATACACCTGATTGCCAGTTGCGTTCGGATGGTGCGATCAGTTTTCGTTTGCGCAAAACTGGTTTATAGCCGTTCTGTTCATATTGAGGGCGATCGCGATGGAATTCTATCTTCCCACCACCACCGGAGAATGGCTTGCCTGGAGTTCTGCCGTCGTGACGGCGCTTGCCGGTCTTGTCATGCTTTTTGCGCCCGGCATTACCATGAAGCTGCTGCGGCTCCAGCCGATCAACGGTCGCCCAGAAGGTTACGGTTCCATCCGCGCAACGCTGGCGGGGCCTTATCTCGGTGTGGGACTCGGATGCCTCGTTTTCGCTCAGCCATTCCTTTGGGTCGTGTTGGGTTCCGTTTGGGGATTTGCGTTGTTCGGACGCTTTATTTCGATGATGTCGGACGCAGGCGGGCGCAAGGGCGGGCCGACAGGCGGGCGGTTCTATGGCAGTTTCGCAGCACTGGTTGAATTCATGCTTGCAGCCGGTCCACTCCTCTATGCTTTCGGCTTCGTTTCCTGACCGGAAATGGCTCGGTCCTGCACGTCAGGCGTGCAGCCCGCGTGATGGAAGGCAGCCTCGTTGTGGCGGATGCGACTTTTTTGACCGCGAAAGGCGGCAAATCTTACACAAAAGTGCCGGATTCGCGTGTTGCGAGTCCTGTTCGTCTATGCTAGACGGCAATCACATTTCGGTGTTGACGTGCTCGCGCGTCAGTGGTTTTCCGAAAACATTCAATAAAATCATCAGCTTGGTGTCCTGAACAAGATTGGGTCCCAAAAGGATGGTTTCAACGTAGAGAGCAGGTTGTTCGTGGCTGAAACGTCTTCGCTCATTTCAGGTGTCGCACAGCGTTACGCCGGATCTCTTTTCGAGCTCGCGCTCGACGCGAAATCCGTTGCAGCTGTGGAAAAAGATCTTGACCGTTTCGAGGCGCTTCTGAGCGGAAGCGAAGACCTCAAGCGGCTGATCTCCAGTCCGGTGTTTTCTTCGGAAGACCAGCTTCACGCCATCGGCGCCCTTGCCGACAAGGCGGGCATCAAGGGTCTGGTCGGAAATTTCCTGCGCGTCGTTGCGCGCAACCGCCGCCTCTTCGCGCTGCCGGGCATCATCGCCGCTTTCCGCAAGATTGCTGCCGAACATCGCGGCGAAATCTCCGCCGATGTCATCTCCGCGCACGAACTGAGTGCTGCGCAGCAGAACGAATTGAAGGCAACGCTGAAGGGCGTGGCCGGCAAGGACGTGACGATCAATGTCACCGTCGATCCGTCGATCCTCGGCGGTCTTATCGTCAAGATGGGTTCGCGTCAGATCGACACGTCCCTTCGCACTAAACTTTCTTCTCTCAAGCTTGCACTGAAAGAGGTCGGCTGATGGACATCCGCGCCGCGGAAATTTCCGCTATCCTGAAAGAGCAAATCAAGAACTTCGGCAAGGAGGCTGAGGTCTCCGAGGTCGGTCAGGTTCTGTCCGTTGGCGACGGTATCGCCCGCGTCTATGGTCTGGACAATGTTCAGGCTGGTGAAATGGTCGAATTCCCTGGCGGTATTCGCGGCATGGCGCTGAACCTTGAAAGCGACAATGTCGGCGTCGTTATCTTCGGTGCCGACCGCGACATCAAGGAAGGCGACATCGTCAAGCGTACTGGCGCGATCGTCGACGTTCCGGTCGGTCCGGAACTGCTCGGCCGCGTTGTTGACGCTCTCGGCAATCCGATCGACGGCAAGGGCCCGATCAAGGCCAAGGAACGCCGCCGCGTCGACGTCAAGGCTCCCGGCATCATCCCGCGCAAGTCGGTTCATGAACCGATGTCGACGGGTCTCAAGGCCATCGACGCCCTGATCCCGGTTGGCCGCGGCCAGCGCGAGCTGGTCATCGGTGACCGCCAGACCGGCAAGACCGCCATCATCCTCGACACCTTCCTGAACCAGAAGCCGATCCATGACAATGGTCCGGACAAGGACAAGCTGTTCTGCGTTTACGTCGCCGTCGGCCAGAAGCGTTCGACCGTTGCGCAGTTCGTGAAGGTTCTCGAAGAACGCGGCGCCCTGGAATATTCCATCGTTATCGCGGCTACCGCTTCCGATCCGGCCCCGATGCAGTATCTCGCACCGTTTGCGGGCTGCGCGATGGGCGAATATTTCCGTGACAATGGCCAGCACGCCCTCATCGGCTATGACGATCTGTCCAAGCAGGCTGTTGCTTACCGCCAGATGTCGCTTCTGCTCCGTCGTCCTCCGGGCCGCGAAGCTTATCCGGGCGACGTTTTCTACCTGCACTCCCGTCTTCTCGAGCGCGCTGCAAAGCTCAACGACGAAAACGGCGCTGGTTCGCTGACGGCTCTGCCGGTCATCGAAACGCAGGGCAACGACGTTTCGGCCTTTATTCCGACCAACGTGATCTCGATCACCGACGGCCAGATCTTCCTCGAAACCAATCTGTTCTATCAGGGTATCCGTCCGGCTGTGAACGTCGGTCTGTCGGTTTCGCGCGTTGGTTCTTCGGCTCAGATCAAGGCCATGAAGCAGGTTGCCGGTTCGATCAAGGGCGAGCTTGCCCAGTATCGCGAAATGGCTGCTTTCGCCCAGTTCGGTTCCGATCTTGACGCTGCAACGCAGCGCCTTCTGAACCGTGGTGCACGCCTGACCGAACTCCTGAAGCAGCCGCAGTTCTCGCCGCTGAAGACGGAAGAGCAGGTTGCCGTGATTTACGCCGGTGTTAACGGCTATCTCGACAAGCTTGCTGTCAACCAGGTTGGCAAGTTCGAAGAAGGCCTTCTCGCTTCGCTGCGCACTGAGCACAAGGACGTGCTCGACGGCATTCGCAACGAGAAAGCCATTACCGATGACCTCAAGGCCAAGCTCAAGGCAGCGATCGACGCGTTCGCCAAGTCTTTCGCTTGAATTTTGTGACGGGATGAACGGATGCCTTCACTAAAGGATCTGAGAAACCGTATCGCCTCGGTCAAGGCGACGCAGAAGATCACCAAGGCGATGCAGATGGTCGCCGCGGCGAAACTGCGCCGTGCCCAGGAAGCTGCGGAAGCCGCAAGGCCTTATTCGCAGCGCATGGGTGCCGTTCTCGCAAACATCGCGCAGAACGTAACCGGCGAAGATGCGCCGGCCTTGATGGCTGGTACGGGCAAGGACGACGTGCATCTGCTCGTCGTCTGCACCGCTGAACGTGGCCTTTGCGGCGGTTTCAACAGCCAGATCGCGCGTCTGGCACGCGATCATGCCCGCAAGCTCCTCGCCGAAGGCAAGACGGTCAAGATCATCACGGTCGGCAAGAAGGGCGCGGATATTCTGCGTCGCGAATTCGCCAGCCTGCTGGTCGATCATGTCGATCTGCGCGAAGTCAAGCAGCTCGCTTTTGTGCATGCCGACCAGATCGGGCACAAGATCATCAAGCTGTTCGAAGAAGGCGCGTTCGACGTCTGCACGCTGTTCTACTCCGAATTCAAGTCGGTGATCTCCCAGGTCCCGACCGCACAGCAGCTGATCCCGGCTTCGGCTGGTGACAGCGAGGGTGCGGAGACCTCAGGCGACGCGATTTACGAATACGAACCTGATCCTGCGGCGATCCTGTCGACGCTGATCCCGCGCAATATCTCGGTCCAGATTTTCCGTGCTCTTTTGGAAAATGTTGCGGGCGAGATGGGCGCGAAGATGAGCGCGATGGATAATGCGACGCGCAATGCGGGCGACATGATCAACAAGTTGTCGATCACGTATAACCGCCAGCGTCAGGCGCAGATCACCAAGGAACTGATCGAAATTATTTCGGGTGCGGAAGCGCTCTAGAGCATTTTGCAGCCAGATGGAAACATCTGGCGTCGCATAAATGCGGCGAAATAGAATTTGGTTTACCGCA
This sequence comes from Brucella oryzae, assembly GCF_041929965.1. NCBI lineage: Bacteria > Pseudomonadati > Pseudomonadota > Alphaproteobacteria > Hyphomicrobiales > Brucellaceae > Brucella > Brucella oryzae. The sequence goes on from NZ_JBHEEO010000017.1 coordinate 65,658, forward strand.
TGATTTTCCGAAAGGTCTGCAACTTTTCGGGATCATGCCAACGGAAGGTAAGGATCGATGGCAAAAGCAGCGACCCCGAAAACTACCGCCGCGGCCGAAGCAAAGCCAGCGGCGAAGGCGCCTGCCAAAAAAGCGGCGCCTAAGACCACCGCAGCAGCCAAGTCTGCCGCCCCCAAGGCAACAGCAGCCGGCGCAATCGGCCATGTCACGCAGGTCATCGGCGCTGTCGTCGACGTCAAGTTCCCGGAAGGCCAGCTGCCGCTGATCCTGAACGCGCTTGAAGTCGACAATCAGGGCCATCGTCTGGTTCTCGAAGTCGCCCAGCACCTCGGCGAAGACACCGTGCGCACCATCGCCATGGACGCGACCGAAGGTCTCGTTCGCGGTCAGGAAGCGCGCGACACCGGTGAACCGATCATGGTTCCGGTTGGCGTCGAAACGCTCGGCCGTATCATGAACGTCATCGGCGAGCCGGTTGACGAAGCCGGTCCGATCAAGACCACGGCAACCCGCGCCATCCACCAGAACGCTCCGGAATATATCGAGCAGTCGACGGAAGCCGAAATTCTGGTGACGGGCATCAAGGTCGTCGACCTTCTGGCTCCTTACGCCAAAGGCGGTAAGATCGGCCTCTTCGGCGGTGCGGGCGTCGGTAAGACCGTTCTCATCATGGAACTGATCAACAACGTCGCCAAGGCGCACGGCGGTTACTCCGTGTTCGCAGGCGTCGGTGAGCGTACTCGTGAAGGCAACGACCTTTACCACGAAATGATCGAATCGGGCGTGAACAAGCTCGGCGGCGGCGAAGGCTCCAAGGCTGCCCTCGTTTACGGTCAGATGAACGAGCCTCCGGGTGCGCGCGCCCGCGTTGCTCTCTCTGGTCTGACGGTTGCTGAAAACTTCCGCGACCAGGGCCAGGATGTTCTATTCTTCGTGGACAACATCTTCCGCTTCACGCAGGCAGGTTCGGAAGTGTCGGCTCTTCTCGGCCGTATTCCTTCCGCCGTGGGTTATCAGCCGACGCTGGCAACCGACATGGGCGCCATGCAGGAACGCATCACGACGACGACCAAGGGCTCGATCACCTCGGTTCAGGCCATTTACGTGCCTGCCGACGACTTGACCGACCCGGCGCCGGCAACGTCGTTTGCCCACTTGGACGCAACGACCGTTCTGTCGCGCTCGATCGCTGAAAAGGGTATCTATCCGGCCGTTGACCCGCTCGACTCCACGTCGCGCATGCTCGACCCGAAGGTCGTCGGTGAAGAACACTACGCCGTTGCCCGTCAGGTTCAGTCGGTTCTGCAGCGCTACAAGTCGCTCCAGGACATCATCGCGATCCTGGGCATGGACGAACTGTCTGAAGAAGACAAGCTCACCGTTGCCCGCGCTCGTAAGATCGAACGCTTCCTGTCGCAGCCGTTCTTCGTTGCTGAGGTCTTCACAGGTGCACCGGGCAAGCTGGTCGACCTCGCCGACACCATCAAGGGCTTCAAGGGCCTTTGCGCTGGCGATTACGATCATCTTCCGGAAGCTGCCTTCTATATGGTCGGCAGCATCGAGGAAGCTCTCGAGAAGGCCAAGAAGCTGGCAGCAGAAGCTGCTTGATGAATTGAATTTCCCGGTGGGCCGAAAGGCCCGCCGTGAAAGCCAATCATTTTGTTTAAGCATGTTCTGAAAACCGCTTTAGCTTTCGGGATCGTGCTTTTGAATTCAAGTGAGAACCATGGCTCAAGCTTTCCAATTCGAACTCGTGTCGCCTGAACGGCTCCTGCTTTCCGCGCAGGTGACGGAAGTCGTCATTCCGGGTAGCGAAGGCTATCTGACGGCTCTCGCCGGTCATTCGCCGCTGATGACGACGATCATGCCGGGTGTCGTTTCGGTGAAGCTTGCCGACGGCAAGTCCGACTCTTATGTGGTCTTCGGCGGTTTTGCTGATATCACCCCGCAGGGCTGCACCGTTCTGGCCGAATCGGCGACCCATGTGGACGATATCGATCCGGCAGATATTCAGCGCCGCATCGAACATGCCCGTAAGGCTCTGGACGACGCTTCGTCGAACGAACATCGCACCAAGGCAGAAATCTTCCTGCATCAGCTGATGACGCTTCAGGGAACGATCATGCCTGCCTGATCGGCAGTGCTCTATTGTTTTATGAGAAAAGTGGGCTTTGCCCGCTTTTTCTTTTTCAGCCCCTTATAGCGCTGAATTTGTTCGCATATCTGTCATCCAGGCGCTGGAGCATTTCGTGTTTTGATTGAAACAGCGGAGATGCTCTATCCCTTTGTTTTTGAGCATGTCTTTATTCCAAAGCCTGTTCCTGCTTTCGGGGGACATGCTCTAAAATCGGTCCAGTGGACTGATTTCCCCGCCTAGGCGCTGCCCATTTTGCTGGAAATGCTCCAAATCCCATCACGCTTGCGTGAGTTCAGGAAGTTCGCTTGAAAATAGTTCGTCGGCGATTTATCCAAATCCACAATCATTAGTTTACTAATATATAAGGCGGTTGGCATGGATACGGCAGATCTGAGAGCTGAAATGATTGATGCCATGGCAAAGGTTAATCGCAAACTTCGCACTGTCTTCGACGCACGTGTGAAAGAACGTGGCCTGACACTGGCTCGGGCACGCACCTTGCTTGCCCTGATCGAACAGGAAGGCCTCTACCAAAAGGAACTGGCGGAGGCACTGGAAATTGAGAATGCGACCATGGTGCGCTTGCTCGACGGTCTGGAGCGCCAGTCGTTTATTGAACGGCAGACAGTTCAGGGTGATCGCCGCGCCAAGCGTGTGGTGATGACGGCGGAAGGAAAGATTCTGGCTGAGCAGGTTGTGAAACTTGCTGGTGACGTTCGGGAGGATCTTCTTGAAGGCGTAAGCGATGAAGAGTTGAGCATTGCGCTCAATGTGCTCCGTAAAATGTCGGATTCGATGAACAAGACCCATTGAGCGGGCATCATTTCCAGCAATGCAATAAAGCCGGAGTTCACGCTTCGGCTTTTGTTTTAGCAATCGCATTTTCGTGAAACGGTGACTCGAAATCAGACATATCATGCCATTTTTCGGTCGCAACCAAGCGGTCAACTGGCGCCGTCATCAATCTTGAAGCAATCCTGGCGGGAGTGCGACTGATGCAGTATTTACCTCAAGCGGCTGTCGGTTTATGCGCTATTCTATCCATAATTTCGGTCCAGGCGAAGGATATGGAGGGCGGGATATGTCATGTCTATGTACGGGCTTTGAATGGCATCAACACCGATGACGGGCTGGTTTTCGATACCGGTCCCGCGACGGTCGCGGGTATCAGGACCGGTGAGCGAAAGCGGAGATCGGTGCGGGCAGGCTGAAAGTTTTTCGGCGCACGGCGGATATCACGGAGCAAGGGTGCGCAGATAAGCCATCAGTTCGCTGGCCGTATCGCTGGCCTTGTCCGGATTGCGCGAAATGATCGCCTCGATCAGCGTCGCATGCGCATTGGCCGAGCCGGATATTCCCGTCGATGGACGCAGGCGGAACCAGAAGCGGCGGCTATGGGTTTGCAAGGGGGCTGCAATACGCGCGGCGTAGGGATTGCTTGCTGCCGCACCCAGAACAATGTCGAATGCCTTGTCCGCATCGAGAAACAGCGAGACGTCTTCGGTGGGGATAGCCTGCCGCATGGCTGCAGCGGCTGCTTCAAGGCGTTCATAGTCGCGCGAACTGCCGAAACGTGCCGCATCGCGCGCCAGGACGCGCTCGACACCCTCACGGGCGTCCAGCACCTTGATGAAATCCTTCGGGTCGATGGCTGCAATGGCGATGCCCGAACGCGGACGTACTTCCACGAGACCTTCCCAGGCAAGCCTCTGGATCGCCTCGCGCATCGGTGTACGGCCCATGCCGGTCAGTTCGATCAACGTGCGCTCATTGACAACCGTTCCCGGCTCCAGTTCCAGTGTGACGATCGAGCGTTCCAGAATACGATAGGTCTGCTCGGCCAGGCTTTCGCTGCCCCAGCTGTCCATGGTCGCCAGCGGCATGTTTGCCGGGTTCCGCGTCAGCCTGTCTCGAACGTTCGTGTCTTCCATGCCTGTCCATGCCCTGTAGTTACGACGATTGACATAGTTTAATCCTATAGATATATCTCTGATATATCAATATGAGGTGATTTCGTTTGCTGACCGCTAACTTTGTCTTTGTGGCTTTTTCACGCGATGGCAAAGTTTCAGCACAGAGTCATTCCGAAAAATTGATGGACAGAACCGGGTAACCGGCATTGAAACAGTCTAGAATGTATATGCTCGAAGCATCGAAATGTCCGGCTTTTGACAAGACGATGGCAAGATAAATCCGGAGGGGAGCCGCGCAAGATGAAATCCGATCCGCAGGGTCAGCAGGATATTCTCATTATCGGCGGCGGTATTGTCGGTGTTGCAACGGCAGCCTTGCTTGCCGAGGCTGGGCGTCAGGTTCTGGTCGTCGATAGAAGCGGTATTTGTGAGGAAACCAGTTCGGGCAATGCGGCGGCGCTGGCATTTTCCGATATTCTTCCGCTGGCCTCCAAGGGCGTCATGCGCAAGGTGCCGGGCTGGCTGATGGACCCGCTTGGTCCGTTTACGATCCGTCCTTCTTATTTTCCAAAGATGGTGCCGTGGCTTTACCGGTTCTGGCGCGCAAGCAGCGCGGACGCATTGGCGAAAACCGCGATAGCACAGGCCGATATCATGCGCCTTGCAGGCAGCGAGATGATGGCGCTGATCGACCGCGCGGGCTTGCGTGACCGTCTGCGCGAGAACGGCAATCTGGAGCTTTATGAAAGCGAGGCCGAGCTTGCCGCCTCGCAGCCCGGTTGGGACGTTCGCGAACAGGCGGGCATTGCCTATGAGCACGTGCGCGGCAACCGGCTTGCCGAATTGCAGCCGGGGCTGAGCCCGCGTTTTGTTGCCGGAACTTTCGTTCCCGGCTGGAAGAATGTGAGTGATCCCAAGCTGTTCGGCAAGGCGATCTGGGCCTATGCCGAAAGCAAGGGCGCACGTTTCCTTCAGGCCCGGGTCACGAATGCAAGGCCGGGCAATGGCGGAGCGAGCGTTCGTCTCGAGGACGGGACTGAAATCAGCGCCGCGCATCTTGTGTTGATGGCAGGCGCATGGTCGCGCGATCTCGCCAAGGGTTTTGGCGATGTGGTGCCGCTCGACACGGAGCGCGGCTACAATACGACATTGCCGGTCGGCGGTTTCGACGTGAAGCGGCAGCTGACATTCCCGGGCCACGGTTTCGTGGTGACGCCCATGGAAACGGGACTGCGTGTCGGTGGTGCGGTGGAATTTGGCGGACTGGACCTGCCGCCCAATTTTGCGCGATCCGAAGCCATGTTGAAGAAAGCGTCCATGTTCCTGCCGGGGCTGCGCACCGAGGGCGGGCGGCAATGGATGGGCTACCGGCCATCCATGCCGGATTCCGTGCCGGTCATTGGCCGGGCTTCGGCGGGCGGCAATATTTACTACGGCTTCGGCCATGGCCATCTTGGCCTCACGCAATCGGCTGCGACCGGACAGCTCATCCGCGATCTCATCACCGGTTCTGCGCCTGCAATCGACATTGAACCTTTCAAGCCACAACGTTTTCGGAACTGACCATCATGGCAAGACATTCCTTCTTCTGCGTCGACGGACATACATGCGGCAATCCCGTGCGTCTGGTGGCCGGTGGCGGGCCGAACCTCGAAGGTTCGACCATGATGGAAAAGCGGGCGCATTTTCTGCGCGACTATGACTGGATCCGCACCGGCCTGATGTTCGAACCGCGCGGTCACGACATGATGTCCGGCTCCATTCTCTATCCGCCAACGCGCCCCGATTGCGACGTCGCGGTGCTGTTCATCGAGACATCCGGCTGTCTGCCGATGTGCGGTCACGGCACCATTGGAACCGTTACGATGGCGATAGAGCAGGGGCTGGTGACGCCAAAGACGCCGGGCAAGCTCAATCTCGATACGCCTGCCGGTCTGGTAGCAATCGAATATGAGCAGAACGGCCAGTATGTCGAGCGCGTGCGTCTGACTAATGTTCCGGCTTTCCTTTATGCCGAAGGACTCGAAGTTGAATGCCCTGACCTTGGAAGCATCAAGGTCGATGTGGCTTATGGCGGCAATTTCTATGCTATCGTCGAGCCGCAAGAAAATTACACGGACATGGAAGATTATTCCGCGCTGCAGTTGATCGCGTGGAGCCCGATCCTGCGTGAGCGGCTGAATGAGAAGTACAAGTTCGAGCATCCGCAGCTGCCCGATATCAATCGTTTGAGCCACATTTTGTGGACCGGGAAGCCGAAACATCCGGAAGCGCATGCCCGCAACGCAGTTTTCTACGGCGACAAGGCAATCGACCGTTCGCCGTGCGGAACCGGTACGTCTGCACGCATGGCACAATTGGCCGCCAAGGGTAAATTAAGGCCCGGCGATGAGTTCGTGCATGAATCCATCATCGGGTCGCTTTTCCATGGCCGCGTGGAGCGTGCGACGGAAGTGGCAGGCCAGGACCGCACATTACCAGCGATTATCCCTTCAATTGCAGGCTGGGCGCGCATGACGGGATATAATACGATCTTCATCGACGACCGCGATCCCTTTGCGCATGGGTTCACGGTCGCGTAAAGTGGGTACGGTCGGCGTTTTTAGCGCCGACTCCCAATTTTTTGGCTTTCGGGCCATGCAAAAAATGTGGAATAAGGCGTCCTGGGTAGGAGAAAAGAACATATACAGGACGTTTAGTAGGGGACATAACTAGTTTGTGGAGGAATGATGCCTTTAGTCTTTTGTCTGAGACAAAAGGGGGTTGCATTCCTCTATACAGCCGTTAGGTGTAAATAGCCGGGAGAAAATGAAGGCGCACGAAATAAAGATGCGTCAAAAAATCCCGGGCGGTAAAATGGGTGGCTTCTCGATGGAATATTTCTTCCAGCAGGTGATCAACGGGCTCGCGCTCGGCTCGATCTATGGCCTGATCGCCATCGGTTACACGATGGTCTATGGCATTATCGGCATGATCAACTTTGCTCATGGCGATGTCTTCATGCTCGGTGCCTTCATGGCGCTGATTGTTTTTCTCATCATCACAACCTTTATTGGGGCATTGCCAATTGCGCTGATGCTTCTTCTGATGATGATCGTCGCCATGTTGCTGACGGGGTTGTGGAGCTGGACGATCGAGCGCGTGGCCTACCGGCCGCTGCGTGGTTCGTTCCGCCTCGCACCGCTGATCACGGCTATCGGCATGTCGATTGCCTTGTCGAATTTCGTTCAGGTGACGCAGGGGCCGCGCAACAAGCCGGTGCCTCAGCTGTTGAACGGTTCCTACAATATCTTTGGCACCAATGTGACGATTTCGCTGAAGCAGATCGTGGTCATCGTGGTGACGGCGGTGCTGCTGACGATCTTCTGGTATATCGTCAATCGCACCTCGCTTGGTCGCGCGCAGCGTGCCTGTGAGCAGGATCGCAAGATGGCGGCGCTTCTCGGCATCAATGTCGACCGTGTCATTTCGCTCACCTTCGTGATGGGGGCGATGCTCGCGGCGGTGGCCGGTACGCTCTATCTTTCCTTCTATGGCGTGATTTCCTTTGCCGACGGTTTCATCCCTGGCGTCAAGGCGTTCACGGCGGCTGTTCTGGGCGGCATCGGATCGCTGCCGGGGGCTGTGGTTGGTGGGTTGCTCATCGGTCTCATCGAGGCATTGTGGTCGGCGTATTTCTCGATCGACTACAAGGACGTTGCTGCGTTCTCGATCCTCGCCATCGTGCTGATCTTCATGCCGTCCGGCATTCTTGGCCGACCTGAAGTCGAAAAGGTTTAATCATGGCTGCACAGTCGAGTTCACGCCCGGATTCCCTTTTTGGCCGGGCCATTCGTGAAGGGTTCTTCGCCGGTCTTCTGGCTCTGGGCCTCTTCTGCCTCATCATCGGTTTCAAGACCGATCAGAACATCAATAATGAACTGGTGCTGCAACAGCGCTGGGGTGCGTTGGCCGTTATCGTCGTAATTGCTGCCATTGGCCGCTTTCTGTTCGTCGCTTTCGCTCAACCCTGGCTGGAAGCGCGCAAGCTTGCCAAGAGCAAGCAGCAGACCGTTTCGGTCGAAAGCCCGTCTTTCGTGCGCCGCAATTTTTCGCGTCTTGGCGTTGCGTTTCTTTTCGTTTACCCGATCCTGATTGTCGGCTTTCTCGGCTGGCAGGGGTCGCTCAAATGGGTCGACAATTTCGGCGTCCAGATTCTCATCTATGTGATGCTGGCCTGGGGCCTCAACATCGTGGTAGGCCTCGCCGGTCTTCTCGATCTGGGTTATGTGGCCTTCTATGCCGTCGGTGCTTATTCCTATGCGCTGCTGTCGGCCTATTTCGGCCTGTCCTTCTGGATGCTGCTGCCTATAGCCGGTATTCTCGCCGCGACTTGGGGCGTCATTCTTGGCTTTCCAGTCTTGCGTCTGCGCGGCGATTATCTTGCCATTGTGACACTGGCTTTCGGTGAAATCATCCGCCTGGTTCTCATCAACTGGACCGATGTCACCCGCGGCACATTCGGTGTTTCCGGTATTGCCAAGGCAACCTTCTTCGGCCTGCCTTTCAATGCCAGCAAGGACGGTTTTGCTGCGCATTTCGGTCTCACCTTCTCAGCGGCACACTACAAGTTCTTCCTCTATTACGTCATCCTTCTGCTTGCCCTGCTGACGGCCTGGGTCACCATCCGTCTGCGTCGTATGCCAGTTGGCCGCGCATGGGAAGCGTTGCGTGAAGACGAAATCGCCTGCCGTTCGCTCGGCATCAACACGACCACCACCAAGCTCACGGCCTTTGCCACGGGCGCGATGTTCGGTGGTTTTGCCGGTTCCTTCTTTGCGGCACGTCAGGGCTTCGTCAGCCCTGAATCCTTCGTGTTCCTCGAATCCGCCGTCATTCTCGCCATCGTCGTACTTGGCGGCATGGGGTCGCTGGTCGGTATCGCCATTGCTGCGATTGTCATGATCGGCGGCACGGAAATCCTGCGCGAAATGAGCTTCCTGAAAGCAATTTTCGGGCCGGATTTCACACCGGAACTCTACCGTATGCTCATCTTCGGTATCGCCATGGTGGTGGTCATGGTCTGGAAGCCGCGTGGTTTCGTCGGAAGTCGAGAACCCAGTGCCTTCCTGCATGAGAAGAAGATGGTGTCAGGTGCCTTTACCAAGGAAGGGCACGGCTGATGGCGGAGATAAGCACTATGTCTGGCACTGCGTCTGCTAAAACCGAATTGGGTAACACTAAGAAAGACACGATCCTTCAGGTCGAGCATCTGTCGATGCGCTTTGGCGGTCTCGTCGCCATCAACGATCTGAGCTTCAACGTGAAGCGAGGGGATATCACGGCGATCATCGGCCCCAACGGTGCAGGTAAGACCACGGTTTTCAACTGCATCACCGGCTTCTACAAGCCGACAGGCGGCATGTTGACGATGAACAGGAAGACGGGCGACAAGTTCCTGCTGGAGCGCCTGCCCGATTTCCAGATCACCAAGCAGGCCAAGGTGGCGCGTACTTTCCAGAACATCCGCCTGTTTTCGGGGCTTACCGTTCTGGAAAACCTGCTGGTCGCGCAGCACAACACGCTGATGCGCTCGTCGGGCTATACGATCCTCGGCCTTCTCGGTCTGCCGGGTTACAAGTCGGCAGCCAGGGAAGCCATCGAGAAGGCGCGCTTCTGGCTGGAAAAGATCAATCTGATCGGCCGTGCTGACGATCCGGCAGGTGATTTGCCCTATGGCGATCAACGCCGTCTGGAAATAGCCCGTGCCATGTGCACCGAGCCGGAAATCCTCTGCCTCGACGAACCGGCTGCCGGCCTCAATCCGCGTGAATCGGCAGAGCTCAACAAGCTTCTGCTCGACATTCGCGAGGAAACCGGCACGTCGATCCTGCTGATCGAGCATGACATGTCGGTGGTCATGGAAATCTCCGATCATGTGATCGTGCTGGAATATGGCACCAAGATTTCCGATGGTGCGCCGGAAGAGGTCAAGAACGATCCGCGCGTTATCGCCGCCTATCTCGGCGTCGATGACGAGGAGATCGCGGAACTGATCGAAGAGGCCGACAAGCCAGGCGTTGCCGATCCGGCACATCTGGTCGCCGCGCAGCTCGCCGAGGAAGCCATCGAGGAAGAAATTGCCGAAGAGACGGGCGAAGCACCGTCAGGAAGCGCTTCGCTCGCAGGCGGTCTGGCGGCGGCACGCGGCGGCAAGGCCGATAATCTGACTCTCATCAAGGGCATCGGCGCGGTCAACGAAAAGAAGCTTCACGAACACGGTATCTATCATTTTGATCAGATCGCCGCCTGGAGTGAAGCGGATATCGTGGAAGCTGAAACCTATCTGGAATTCGACGGGCGTATCGCGCGCGAAGACTGGGTCGGGCAGGCCAGGCAGCTCGCTGCCGGTCAGGCGACCGAGTTCTCCGAACGCGTTGAATCGGGTGATGTACCGACGAGCCACAAGACTGCTCCCGCAAAGGCCAAGGGTGGAGCTGCAAAAGGCAGCGCGAAAAGCGCCAAGGCTCCCGCGAAGCCCAAGAAGGGAGGCGAATGATGCAGGCTGAAACCATGCAGAAAAAGCAACCGCTTCTGGCCGTCGAGAAGGTCGAGACCTATTACGGCAATATTTGCGCCCTCAAGGGCATCGATCTCACCGTCGACGAGGGCGAGATCGTGGCGTTGATCGGCGCCAACGGCGCCGGTAAATCGACGCTTATGATGACGATCTTCGGTTCGCCGAAGGCACGTACCGGCCGCATTCTCTTCAATGGCAAGGATATTACATCCATGCCGCCGCACGAGATTGCCAAGCTGCGCATTGCGCAGTCGCCGGAAGGCCGCCGCATTTTTCCGCGGATGACGGTTCTGGAAAATCTCCAGATGGGCGCAAGCCTCGATAATCAGCAATATTTCGAGGAAGACGTAAAGCTGATGTTCGACCTGTTCCCGCGCCTGAAGGAACGCATGAGCCAGCGTGGCGGTACGCTTTCAGGCGGCGAACAGCAGATGCTGGCGATCGCCCGTGCTTTGATGGCGCGTCCGAAACTTCTGCTTCTGGATGAACCGTCGCTTGGTTTGGCCCCACTGATCGTGAAGCAGATTTTCGAGGCGATCAAGGAATTGAACCGCACACAGGGGCTGACGGTGTTTCTGGTTGAACAGAACGCATTCGGTGCGTTGAAGCTCGCAGACCGCGGTTATGTGATGGTCAACGGCTCGATCACCATGAGCGGCGCTGGCCGCGAATTGCTGGCCGATCCGGAAGTCCGCGCTGCCTATCTCGAAGGCGGAAGGCACTAGGAGGAAATCATGCAGGGTATTCTCTACGAAGAATCGTCGTTCTGGCTGTTTTTCCTCATCACCTGTCTGCTGGGCGGCTGGGCCGCCTGGATGACGGGGCGTGCCTGCGCTTCGACGTGGCGCACCTATCCGCAGCTTCTGCTCTATCTCATTCCTTTGGGCGCAGCCGTGCGGTTTATCCATTATGCGCTGTTTGAGGGCACGCTGCTTTCGCTGCACTACTATCTGGTTGATGTGATTGTACTGATGATCATAGGCACGGTCGGCTTCCGCTACACACGCACCAAGCAAATGGTGCGGCAATATAGCTGGCTTTATGAAAAAGCTTCGCCTCTCAACTGGAAGGCAAAATGATTTTAAAGCTTCGCCGTCATGCGGCGGAGCTTTTTTACTGGATCACGTTGAAAGTAATAAGATTCAGCGTAGATATTGCTGAGTAATCAGCAAGAAAATAAGACGATGCAAAAATCGTATCGGGGTAAATACAATGATGGGAGTTTCAACAATGAAGAAATCGCTTTTCTCAGGCGTTGCTCTTGCAGCGGTTATGGCTTTCGGGGGCTCGGCGTGGGCTGACGTACTCGTCGGTATTGGCGTTCCAGTGACGGGGCCAAATGCTGTTTACGGCGCGCAGATCCAGAAAGGTGCTGAAGCCGCGATCAAGGAAGTCAATGACGCAGGCGGCATCAACGGCGAGAAGATTGCCATTACCGTAGGCGATGACGTGTCCGATCCCAAGCAGGGAATTTCGGTCGCCAACAAGTTCGCCGCCGATGGTGTCAAGTTCGTTATCGGACACTTCAATTCCGGTGTTACGATTCCTGCATCGCAGGTCTATGCCGAGAATGGCATTCTCGAAATATCGCCAGGCGCAACCAACCCGCAGTATACCGAACAAGGCCTTTGGAACACATTCCGCACCTGCGGTCGTGATGACCAGCAGGGCATTGTTGCTGGTCAGTACATCTTCGATCATTTCAAGGATGCGAAGATCGCCGTTATTCATGACAAGACCCCCTATGGTCAGGGCCTTGCCGACGAAACCAAGAAGAAGCTCAACGAACTTGGTGCCAAAGAAACGATCTACGAAGGTGTGAACGTTGGTGAAAAGGACTTCTCTGCCCTGATTGCCAAGCTCAAGCAGGCTGGAGTGACAGTCGTTTACTGGGGTGGTCTGCATGCTGAAGCCGGACTTATCATCCGCCAGATGGCCGATCAGGGCGTGAAGGCCCAGTTCATCTCGGGCGATGGCATCGTGTCGAACGAACTGGCCTCAATCGCAGGCCCGGCTGTGGAAGGTACACTCAACACCTTCGGTCCCGATCCACGCAACAACCCGGACAATGCCGAACTGGTGAAAAAGTTCCGTGATGCCGGTTTCGAGCCGGAAGCCTATACGCTTTATTCCTATGCTGCCGTTCAGTCACTTGCCCAGGCCGCCAAGGCTGCAGGCAGTAACGATCCGCAGGAAGTCGCTAAGGCTATGAAGGAAAAAGGGCCGTTCAAAACCGTGCTCGGCGACCTGTCCTATGATGAGAAGGGCGATCCCAAGCTGCCGGGCTACGTCATGTACAAGTGGGAAAAGGGCGCCGACGGAAAATATACTTACGTTCAGCAGTAAGTTTCGTTTATATTCTTTCCCGACTAATGGAAATGCCCGGCTTTGCACCGGGCATTTTCGTTTTCACGCTTCCGCTCCGCATAAAGTCATGCGAAAAAAGCAAGATATAGAAGAAATCATTACTTTACTTTTCCATTAGTCGTGATTGTATCTAGTTTGATGGTTAGACATAGGGAGATTCTCTGTGTCTGCTGTCGCGTTCTGGTGGGAGGACCAGTTTCAATGCGGGCAGTTTCAAGCCCGATTGCGTTTCTGGGGCTGACGCAATCTCCCATTCGAATAACAGGTTTATGCGACGGCTTAGGTGTCTCTGTTCATGCCTGCAAAAATGGCGGTTATCTGATCTGGTCAGGTCGCTGCTCTGAATAACTATTTTGACGCGTATTCCGAAAACCGTTTCAAGCTTTCGGCATGCGTTTTAGTGGGAGCAACTGAAATGAAGAAATCCTTATTCTGCGGCGTTTGCCTTTCTGCACTGGTTACGATGAGCGGCGTATCCTTTGCCGACATCCAACTCGGCGTCGGCGCACCGTTGACCGGCAGCCAGGCAGCTTTCGGTGAGCAGATCAAGCGCGGTGTCGAAGCGGCAGTCGCAGAAGCTAATGCCAATGGTGGCATGAACGGCGAGAAAATCACCATCGTTTATGGCGACGACGCTGCCGACCCGAAGCAGGGCATTTCTGTTGCAAACAAGTTCGTAGGCGATGGCGTTCAGTTTGTCATCGGGCACTTCAATTCCGGAGTCAGCATCCCGACTTCGGATATCTATGCTGAAAACGGCGTGCTGATGATCGCGCCCGGCACCACAAACCCGACCTTTACCGAGCGGGAACTGTGGAACACGTTCCGCACCTGCCGCCGCGATGACAAGCAGGGCATCGTTGCGGGCAAGTACATGGCCGACAATTACAAGGACGGCAAGGTTGCCATCCTGCACGACAAGACGCCCTATGGTCAGGGCCTTGCCGACGAAACCAAGAAGTCGCTCAACGATAACGGCATGAAGGAAACGCTTTATGAAGGCGTGAACCAGGGCGACAAGGATTTCTCGGCGCTGATTTCCAAGATGAAGGCCGCAGGCATCACCGCCGTTTACTGGGGCGGTATGCACCCGGAAGCCGGTCTTCTGATCCGCCAGATGGCCGACCAGGGCCTCAAGGCGCAGTTCATTTCGGGTGACGGCATCGTGTCGAACGAACTGGCCTCGATTGCCGGTGATGCTGTGGGCGGCGTCATGAACACTTTCGGTCCCGATCCACGTGACGACGAGGCCAATGCAGAGCTGATCAAGGCTTTCCGTGACAAGGGCTTTGAGCCGGAAGCCTACACCTTCTACGCCTATGCCGGTGTGCAGTCGCTGGTCAATGCCGCCAATGTGGCTGGCAACAACGACCCGCAGGAAGTCGCCACCGCGATGAAGGAAAAGGGTCCGTTCAAGACGGTACTCGGCGATATCTCCTTCGATGCGAAGGGCGATCCGAGCTTGTCGCCCTATGTCATGTTCGAATGGCGCAAGGGTGAAGACGGCAAGTATAATTACTTCCAGAAGTAAAATTGCCTCATATATTAGCATAAAGTGCTACAAAATTCATCAATCTGCCCGGCATTTAGCCGGGCATTTTGTTTTTATCTCCCGGTTGCACAGTTTGTTTGCGCTTGTGTCTATTGCAGGTTAAGCAATGGCGCCTTTGTCATAGCAGTTAGGGAGATCTGCCTTGTCTTTCGCCCCAAAGCCTATCCGGAAAATTCTGGTCGCCAACCGATCTGAAATCGCAATCCGCGTATTCCGCGCCGCCAATGAGCTGGGCCTCAAAACGGTGGCTATATGGGCCGAGGAAGACAAACTTTCCCTGCATCGCTTCAAGGCCGATGAAAGCTATCAGGTCGGTCGCGGGCCTCATCTGGACCACGATCTTGGCCCGATTGAAAGCTATCTTTCCATTGACGAGATTATCCGCGTCGCCAAGCTTTCGGGTACCGATGCAATCCACCCCGGCTACGGCCTTCTGTCGGAGAGCCCGGAATTTGCCGAGGCTTGTGCAGAAAATGGTATTATCTTCATCGGGCCGAAGCCGGAGACCATGCGCCGCCTTGGCAACAAGGTTGCAGCACGCAATCTGGCTATCGAAATCGGCGTGCCGGTAGTTCCGGCCACTGATCCGCTTCCTGATGATATGGAAGAGGTGAAGAAGCTTGCGGCAGAAATCGGCTATCCGCTGATGCTGAAGGCGAGCTGGGGCGGTGGCGGTCGCGGCATGCGCGCCATCCGCGCCGAAGCCGATCTTGCCCGCGAAGTCACGGAAGCCAAGCGTGAGGCCAAGGCGGCATTCGGCAAGGATGAGGTCTATCTCGAAAAGCTGATTGAACGTGCGCGCCATGTCGAAGTGCAGATATTGGGCGACACCCATGGCAATGCGGTCCATCTTTTCGAGCGTGACTGCTCCATCCAACGGCGAAACCAGAAAGTCGTGGAGCGGGCGCCGGCACCTTATCTCGATGACGTGCAGCGTCAGGAGCTGGCAAGCTATGGCCTGAAGATTGCCCATGCCACAGATTATATCGGCGCGGGTACAGTCGAGTTTCTCATGGATGCCGATAGCGGCAAGTTCTATTTCATCGAGGTCAACCCGCGTATTCAGGTCGAGCACACCGTTACCGAACAGGTGACCGGTATCGATATCGTCAAGGCGCAGATCCATATCCTCGAAGGCTTTGCTATCGGCACACCGGAATCGGGCGTGCCGCGCCAGGAAGACATTCGCCTCAATGGCCATGCGCTTCAGTGCCGTATCACCACGGAAGACCCCGAACAGAACTTCATTCCTGATTACGGACGCATTCAGGCCTATCGCTCGGCATCGGGTTTTGGCATCCGTCTGGATGGCGGTACGGCCTATTCGGGTGCGTTCATCACCCGCTATTACGATCCGTTGCTGGTCAAGGTGACCGCCTCAGGCGCAACGCCTCTGGAAGCCATTCGCCGAATGGATCGCGCCTTACGTGAATTCCGCATCCGCGGTGTGGCGACGAATCTTACCTTCCTCGAAGCGATCATCAATCATCCGAAGTTTCAGGCAAACGACTACACGACGCGCTTCATCGACACGACGCCGGAGCTATTTGAGCAGGTCAAGCGACAGGATCGCGCCACCAAGCTTTTGACCTATATTGCCGACGTGACGGTCAACGGCCATCCCGAGACCAAGGGGCGTGCAAAGCCGGCTAAGGATGCCGCCAAGCCGCGTGTGCCGTGGTTCGGCACCAAGCCGGTCGCCGATGGCACCAAGCAGCGTCTGGATCAGCTTGGGCCGAAGAAATTTGCGGAATGGGTGCGCAACGAAAAGCGTGCGCTGATTACCGACACGACCATGCGTGACGGCCATCAGTCGCTACTGGCGACGCGTATGCGCACTTACGACATTGCCCGCATTGCCAATTCCTATGCGCAGGCACTGCCGAACCTGTTCTCGCTGGAATGCTGGGGCGGCGCGACCTTCGACGTCTCCATGCGTTTTCTCACCGAAGACCCGTGGGAGCGTCTGGCACTGGTGCGCGAAGGGGCGCCCAATCTCCTGTTGCAGATGCTTCTGCGCGGAGCCAACGGGGTTGGCTACAAATCCTATCCCGACAATGTGGTGAAGCATTTCGTGCGTGAGGCGGCACGCGGCGGCATTGATCTGTTCCGCGTTTTCGACAGTCTCAACTGGGTAGAGAACATGCGCGTGTCGATGGACGCGGTGCTGGAGGAAAACAAGCTCTGCGAAGCGGCTATCTGCTACACGGGCGATATCCTCAATCCTGAACGCGCCAAATATGATCTCAAATATTACGTCAATCTGGCGAAGGAAGTTGAAAAAGCTGGCGCGCATATCATTGCGGTGAAGGATATGGCGGGGCTTTTGAAGCCTGCCGCAGCCCGCGCCCTGTTCAAGGCGCTGCGCGAAGAAACCGATCTGCCGATCCATTTCCATACGCATGATACGTCGGGCATTTCGGCGGCGACCGTTCTTGCCGCGATCGATGCGGGCGTGGATGTGGTCGATGCGGCGATGGATGCGCTGTCCGGCAACACATCGCAGCCTTGCCTTGGTTCCATCGTTGAGGCGCTGCACGGTTCAGAACGCGATCCGGGCCTCGATCCGGATTCGATCCGCCGCATCTCCTTCTACTGGGAAGCCGTACGCAACCAGTATGCGGCCTTCGAAAGCGACCTCAAGGGACCGGCTTCCGAAGTTTACCTGCATGAAATGCCGGGTGGCCAGTTCACCAATCTGAAGGAGCAGGCCCGTTCGCTGGGGCTTGAAACCCGCTGGCACGAGGTGGCGCAGGCCTATGCCGATGTGAACCGCATGTTCGGCGATATCGTCAAGGTCACGCCATCCTCCAAGGTTGTGGGCGACATGGCACTGATGATGGTCAGTCAGGATCTGACGGTTGCCGACGTCGAAAACCCGGCAAAGGACATTGCTTTCCCGGATTCCGTGGTGTCGATGATGCGCGGCGATCTTGGCCAGCCGCCATCGGGATGGCCGAAGGCGCTTCAGAAAAAGATTCTGAAGGGCGAAGAGCCGTTTACCGTGCGTCCTGGTGCCCTGCTGGAACCTGCTGATCTGAACGCCGAGCGTGAAGGCTTCGAGGAGACCGTCGATCGCAAGATTTCCGATCAGGAGTTCGCGTCGGCGCTGATGTATCCGAAGGTCTTCACCGATTATGCATCCGCGCAGGAAACCTACGGCCCAACAAGCGTTCTGCCAACACCGGTCTATTTCTATGGCCTGAAGCCGGAAGAAGAAGTCTTCGTCGATCTGGAACGCGGCAAGACGCTGGTGATCGTCAATCAGGCGATGAGCGAGACCGACGAGAAGGGCATGGTGACCGTGTTCTTCGAGCTGAACGGTCAGCCACGACGCATCAAGGTGCCGAACCGCGCCAAAGGCGCTTCCGGCGGTGTCCGTCGCAAGGTAGAAGCCGGGAACGACCGCCAAGTCGGCGCGCCGATGCCGGGCGTTGTCTCCACGGTTGCTGTTGCGACCGGCCAGACGGTTACGCAGGGAGACGTTCTGCTTTCCATCGAAGCGATGAAGATGGAAACGGCTATCCATGCCGAACGCGACGGCACGATAGCAGAAGTGCTGGTGCGCCCCGGAGAGCAGATCGATGCCAAGGATCTTTTGGTCGTCTATTCGGAATAGTTTTTGGATTCAGCTGGGACGGGATAGTTTCAGGCTCCTGCGCACCACGCTTCCCCCTCATCCTGAGCCTGTCGAAGGACGAGGGTAGGCGCTCTGCGTTTCTCTCGCCCTTCGAGACGCCGTTTTCAACGGCTCCTCAGGATGAGGGAAAAGGAAGCATATTCTTTGAACCAATAAGCTTGCAAGGTCATGCCCGTTACAGGGCGCGGTATTTCGTTTGCGGTTGCAGGGCTCTCAAAATCTGTTATGCATGTTTGTGCCGATTTATGCATGATTGTGCATGATAGGATGGTGATGATGACAGAGCTTCTGCTTCACGAAAGACAGGCGCGCATTCAGGAACTGCTACAACAGTCGGGCCGTGTGCTGGCGGTTGAATTGGCGGAAAGCTTCGGCGTGTCCGAAGATACGATCCGGCGCGATCTTCGCGAGATGGCGGCGGCGGGGCTTTGCAGGCGTGTCTATGGCGGCGCGTTGCGCGCGGTGCCTGAGCCCTCTCCGCTTGCTGAACGGAATTCCGAGCGACCACAGGCGAAGGCTGCACTGGCCGCAGCCTTGGTGGAACTGGTCGAACCCGGCATGACCGTGTTTCTCGATGCGTCTTCGGTGAACACGGCTCTGGCGCGGCTTCTGGTCGAACGCGGTGAAGCCATTACCGTCGTCACCAATACGCCGTCCATTGCTGCAATTCTCATGGGCTCATCGGAGATCGAGCTGATCATGATCGGCGGACCTATCGACCGGCGGGTGAGTGCTGCCGTTGGTGCGCGTGCCTTGCGCGATGCTGAATTGTTGCGCCCTGATCTCTGTGTTTTGGGTGCGTGCGGTATTGCCGCCGAAATCGGCGTGACGGCACTGCATCTGGACGATGCGGAATTCAAACGGGTGATTGCCGGGCGCAGCCGGATAGTGGCGCTTGCCATTACAAGCGACAAGCTTGGTACGGTTGCCGCCCATGACGTCGTTCCCTTGGCTGATGTCGGTGTCATGGCTGTCGAATATGATGCGGATGAAGCAGCGCTTGCGCCCTATGCGGCATCAGGTATGAAGATTTTACGTGCGGCAGCGGACCGCAACTGAGGGATAGATGGAACAGGTTTCCGGACGAGAAGATGCGGCGCCTGCGCGTGCGCCGATTATAACCAGAGAGCGGATTGCCGTTGCGCTTCTCTTTCTGATGAACGGTTATATTTTCGGTGGCTGGGCCCCGAAAATCCCGGAATTCGCCGCGCGTCTGGGGCTCGACAGCGCCGGTATGGGACTGATGATCCTCGTCTTCGGCCTTGGTTCCCTGGCCATGATGCCTGTTGCAGGCGCTCTGTCCGCACATCGCGGTTCGGGCCTTGTGGTGCGCATTTTTGCACTTACCTTTATCCCCGCACTGTTGGTGATCGCGCTGGTGCCGAATGTGGTCACGGCTGTGATCGTGATGTTCTATTTCGGCGGGACCATGGCTGCGATGGATGTCTCCATGAATGCCAATGCGGTGGCCGTCGAAAAGAAGATGCGCCGGGCGATCATGTCCTCCTGCCATGCTTTCTGGAGCCTTGGCGGTCTCATCGGTGCCGCGACGGGCGGTTTTCTCATCGCGCAATTCGGGTCGACCGTTCATGCGCTGGTCACGACGATTGTCGCCGCCATCCTGATCGCCATTGCCTGGCCTTCGATCATTCCGGATACGGAGCATCATCACCCCAGTGGCGAAAAGCAGAAACTTACCTTGCCGCGCAGTCCTCTACCCTGGCTTGTCGGTGTCATGGCGCTGTTTTCCATGGTGCCGGAAGGGGCGATTCTCGATTGGGGCGCCTATCATATGCGCCAGGACTTGGGCGCGTCCGTTACGGTCGCGGGCTTCGGGTTTGCGGCATTTTCGGGTTCAATGGCGATCATGCGTTTTGCAGGCGATCTGGTGCGTGATCGTTTCGGTGCGGTTAAAACGCTGCGCGCCTGCACGATCATCGCTATCATCGGAATGCTGATCGTCGGTTTCGGAAACAGCTCGGCAACCGCGATTGTCGGCTTTGCGATCTGCGGGATCGGCATTTCCAATATGGTGCCGATAGCCTTCTCGATGGCTGGCAACATGCCGGGTGTCAACCCAAGCGTCGGGCTGTCGATAGCCACAACGCTCGGTTATTCCGGCATGTTGGTGGCGCCCTCCCTGATTGGCTTTGTTGCCAAGCACAGTGGCTTCGGCGTGGTGTTTCTGGCGCTTCCGGCTCTGCTGCTGGTGGTGCTGGCCTTCTCAAGTCTGGCCCGATACGCGGATCAAAAACATTAGCCTCCAAATACTGAGTTCATTCCGCCGTCCAGCCGCCGTCAACGGGAATGGCAGCGCCGTTGATCTGCGCTGCCGCATCGCTTGCGAGGAAAACGGCCACGGCGCCGATCTGTGCGGTAGTGACGAATTCCTTCGTCGGCTGCTTGTCGAGCATCACGTCGCGGATCACGGTTTCCCGATCCATGTGATAGGCTTTCATCTGGTCCGGTATCTGTGCCTCGACAAGCGGGGTCAGAACGTAGCCGGGACAGATGGAATTGGCGGTGATCTTTGCGGTTGCAAGTTCCAGCGCCAGCGTTTTAGTGAAGCCGACAATGCCGTGCTTGGCGGCCACATATGCCGATTTGAACGGCGATGCCACGAGGCCGTGTGCTGAAGCGATATTGATGATGCGGCCCCAGCCGCCCTTGCGCATATGCGGGATCGCGGCAGCCGAGGTGTGAAAGGCCGATGTCAGGTTTATCGCGATGATGCGGTCCCATTGCTCGGTCGGAAATCCCTCGACCGGAGATACATGCTGAATACCGGCATTGTTGACGAGAATGTCCACACTGCCGAACTGCTCTACCGTTTCTGCGATCAGCTCGCGGCATTGGTCGGCCTTCGACATGTCGGCAGCGATATAGACCGCGCTGACGCCATGTTCCGAGCCCAGCTTGGCCGCGAGCGCATGGTCCTCATCATGGTCGGTGAATGAGTTGATCACGACGTTGTGTCCTGCCGCCGCCAGTGCATGGGCTATACCAAGTCCGATCCCGGAATTCGATCCGGTGATGATTGCGGCCTTGCGGGCAGATGGGTTGGTCATTGGCGGCTCCTCCTTGTCAATCACGACATAATGAGAGGGCGACATTGCCTCGGCAAGCGATTATATAAAGCGAAAGCCGGATATACGCAGACCCAGATAAATGCGGGCGTTGACATTCGCGTCGCGCTGCGCCACCTGAAAACAGGTACAGTTAAGAACAGAGTAAAATGTCTTCCGAGACCGTCAGCTATTTTTCGCATCCATTTCCTCGCCGCCAGTCGGTTGGCGTCAGTGTCGGTGGCGTTATCGTCGGCGGCGGAGCGCCCGTCGTCGTGCAGTCAATGACCAATACGGACACCGCAGATGTGGATTCCACGGTCGCGCAGGTGGCCGCACTTCACCGTGCCGGTTCGGAAATCGTGCGCATTACGGTGGATCGTGATGAATCGGCGGCCGCAGTTCCGAAAATTCGCGAACGGCTGGAGCGTCTTGGCCATGACGTGCCGCTGGTCGGCGACTTTCATTATATCGGTCACAAGCTGCTCGCCGATCATCCGGCCTGCGCGGAAGCGCTTGCAAAATATCGCATCAATCCGGGCAATGTCGGCTTTAAGGACAAGAAGGACAAGCAGTTCGCCGATATCGTCGAAATGGCGATCCGTTATGACAAGCCGGTGCGTATCGGCGTCAATTGGGGATCGCTCGATCAGGAACTCCTGACCACGCTAATGGACCGCAATCAGGACGTCGGCGCGCCATTGAGTGCACAGGAAGTCATGCGCGAGGCCATCGTGCAGTCGGCGCTGATTTCCGCCAATCTTGCTGAAGAGATCGGTCTTGGCCGCGACAAGATCATTCTGTCTGCCAAGGTCAGTCAGGTGCAGGACTTGATCGCCGTCTATACGATGCTGGCGCAGCGTTCCAATCATGCACTGCATCTGGGCCTGACCGAAGCGGGTATGGGCACCAAAGGTATCGTTGCTTCTTCGGCGGCGATGGGCATTCTGCTGCAGCAGGGTATTGGCGATACGATCCGCATTTCGCTGACCCCGGAACCGGGCGGCGACCGCACCCGCGAAGTGCAGGTGTCGCAAGAGCTTCTGCAGACCATGGGCTTCCGTCAGTTCATCCCGATCGTTGCGGCGTGTCCCGGTTGCGGACGCACGACGTCGACAGTGTTCCAGGAACTGGCGCAGACCATTCAGGACGATATTCGGCGCAACATGCCAGTCTGGCGCGAGAAATATCCCGGTGTGGAAGCGCTGTCGGTGGCGGTGATGGGCTGCATCGTCAATGGTCCGGGCGAATCGAAGCATGCCGATATCGGCATTTCCCTTCCCGGTACGGGCGAAACGCCGTCCGCACCGGTTTTCGTCGATGGCAAGAAGGTCACGACCCTGCGCGGCCCTGGCATTGCCGAAGAATTTCAGAAGATGGTTGCCGATTACATCGAAAACCGCTTCGGGCTTGACCGGAAGATCGCGTCTTGAGGCGTTGTTAATTCTGTCGTTCGGCGATGAAGCGGGCGGATTGCTTGAGAATATCGGCGTCCTTGCCGAAGGGCGTCAGCAGGCTTTCCGCCTGAGCGACGAGGCCGGATAATTGTTTGCGCGTCCAGTCGATGCCGTGGAGTGAAACAAGCGTAGCTTTTCCAGCGGCGGCATCCTTGCCGGTGGCCTTGCCCATCGCCTCAGCGTCGGCGGTCACATCCAGAAGATCGTCTGCCAGCTGGAAGGCCAGACCGATGGCCGAACCGAATTCGGCCATACGCTCGCGGTCTTCGCTGGATGCATTGGCGATGATGGCTCCGGCTTCGCAGGCGAAACGGATCAGCGCTCCGGTCTTCATTGCCTGTAGCGTGATGATGCCGGCTTCGTCAGGCTTGCTGGTTTCGGCCATCAGATCTAGAGCCTGTCCGCCCACCATACCTCCGAGGCCGGATGCGCGGGCAAGCGCTGAAACCAGCTGCACGCGAATTGCTGCATCGAGATCGGTTTCATCTGACGCGATAATGTCGAAAGCATAGGTCAAAAGGCCGTCACCCGCCAGAATGGCGGCGGCTTCATCAAATGCCTTGTGCACGGTCGGCTGACCGCGCCGGAGATCATCATCGTCCATAGCTGGCAGGTCGTCATGGACAAGCGAATAGCAGTGAATGCATTCGAGTGCGGCAGCAACACGCAGAACAGCGTCGCCACTTTTGCCGAACAAAGCGGCACTTTCGACAACGAGAAAAGGCCGGAGGCGCTTGCCGCCGTTCAGGACACCGTGGCGCATAGCGGCGAGCAGCCGTTCCGGGCGGGCGATTTCTCCTGTCCGCAGGCGCTGGTCCAGAAGGCCCGTCAGTGCCATTTCCACTTCCGTGGCACGATGGTTGAGAACGGCGGTGAAATCGGTCGACAGCTTTTCCATGGCAAAGGGGATGGACGAAAGCGCTGAATTGGTCAACTGGCCACAACGATCAGCACAGGCTTTTTCATTTGAACGTCACGAAACAGCGTGTTGCGACTGGTTTTCCCGGTTGGATTATGGAATCGGGTTCAAACTTGTTAAGGAATGGTTTATGTCGCTTGGAGGCGCAGCAGGCGGGTGGACGTGGCGAAAATCATCCTCAAGAGCAAGAACGGACGCAATTATCTGGCAGACCCCGTTTGGGGGCGGCGGATTGCTCTCGCGCTCAAGATTCTCGTGATTCTAGCCGTGCTGCCGATTTTCCTGCTTCTTGTGTATTCCGTGCCCTTCGTCCGCCCGATTTCGACCTTGATGGTCAAGGACTACGTTCTATTGCAGGGCGTGGATCGCAGATGGGTCAGTATCGATGATGTCGCGCCGGTTCTCGTCAATTCGGTGATGATGGCTGAGGACGGCCAGTTCTGCAGTCATGGCGGGGTGGATTGGCATCAGCTGGGGCTGGTTCTGGATGATGCAGGCGAGGGTGGGCCGAGCCGCGGCGCTTCCACGATCACGATGC